>NZ_NHSG01000146.1:0-16124 GCF_020024005.1 Streptomyces purpurogeneiscleroticus | reverse complement strand
GAGGCCCGCAGGAAGGCCGAGGAAGAGGCGGCGCGCAAGGCCGAGGAGGAGCGGCAGCACCTGGTCCAGGCGGTGCCGTACGACCGTGGTGACGGCCTCCGGCTCCAGCCCCGCGTCGACGACCAGGTAACGCGCCGGGTCGGCGGCGGCCAGCGTCAGGAAGCCGTTGCGCACCCGCTCGTGGAACTCCGCGGGCTCGGACTCCAGCCGGTCCGGCGCCTCGGTGAAGCGCTCGCGCGCCGTCTCGGGGGCGACGTCCAGCAGGACCGTGAGGTGCGGTACGAGGCCGTCGGTGGCCCAGCGGGAGATGCGGGCGATCTCGGTGGGCGCGAGGTTGCGGCCCGCGCCCTGGTACGCCACCGAGGAGTCGATGTACCGGTCGGTGATGACGACGGCGCCGCGCTCCAGGGCGGGCCGGATCACGCTGTCCACGTGCTCGGCGCGGTCGGCGGCGAACATCAGGGCCTCGGCACGGTCCGACAGCCCGGAGGTCGAGACGTCCAGGATGATCGAGCGCAGCCGCTTGCCGATGGCCGTGGCGCCCGGCTCACGGGTCACCACGACCTCGTGGCCCTTGGCCCGCATCCAGTCGGCGAGCGCCTCGACCTGGGTGGACTTCCCGGCCCCGTCGCCGCCCTCCAGGGCGATGAAGAAGCCGGTCGCGGCCGGGGCCTGGGCCGGCTCGCCGCCGCGCAGCGCCTCGCGCAGGTCGCGGCGGAGCGAGACGCCCTGCCGGTCGTCGGTCTTGCCCAGTACCCATGCGGCGACCGGCAGCAGCAGCGCGCCGACCAGCATCAGCGTGAAGGCCGCGCCGCCGTGCGCGAAGACGAACGAGCCGCTTCCGAGGTGGTGCGGGCCGATGGCGGCGGCCAGCAGCGGGGCGACGATCGCGGCGGGCGCGATCGCGAGCCGTACGACGGCGTGCAGGTGCGCGGTCGTACGGGAGCTGCGGAACTCCTCGGTCTCCTGGTCCAGGAGGGCGTGTCCGGTGTGGGCCGCGATACCGGCGCTCACCCCGGCCAGCAGCGCCAGCAGCAGGACCGTGGTCGGGTCGGGCACCAGGCCCATGGCGAGCAGCGCGAGGCCGGTGACGGCCACGGAGAGGGCGAGCAGCCGGCGCCGGGAGAAGCCGGGCAGCACCTTGAGGGCGCTGCGGATGCCGAGCACCGGGCCGCCGGACAGGGCCAGCACGAAGAGGGCGAAGCCGACCGGGCCGCCGCCGAGGTCGCGGACGTGCAGCACGGACAGGGAGACGGCCGCGGCGATCGCGGCGGCGACCGCGGCGCAGGCCAGTACGAGCAGCGGGATCGCGCCCGTGCGCCCCTTGTCGAGACCGGTGCCGGTCTTCGGGCGGCGCAGGCCCTCAAGGGGCGAGCGCGGACGCGGGGTCCGGGAGCCGGGGAATTCGAGGAAGTACAGGATCGAGACGGACGCGGCGAACAGGCCGGCCGCGACGTACGAGCCGAGCGCCGCCTGGTGGGTGTGGAACCAGTCGATGCCCGCCCCCAGCGCGTTTCCGACCAGCGTGACGACCAGGAGGCCGGCGGCGGCGACGGGGAGCGACACGAAGCCCGTGCGCAGCGAGAGGCGGCGCAGCGCGTCGTGGTTGTCCGGAAGCGGTCTGACGGCGGCGCCCTCTGCGGGCGGCGCGGGCAGCAGCGCGGGGGCCGCGCTCTCCCGGCACACCGTCCAGAAGCGCTCGGCGACGCCGGCCACGAAGGCCGTGATCAGTACGTAGGCGAGCGCGTCGCCCCCTACCCAGTCGATCCACAGGGGGGCGACGATGAGCAGCGCGGCACGCAGACCGTCCGCGGTGATCATCGTCCAGCGGCGGTCCAGCGGCCCCTCGGGGGCGGTCAGCGCGGAGAGCGGGCCGAGCAGCACGGCACCGAAGAGCAGCGTCGACAGCAGCCGGGCACCGAAGACGGCGGCGACCGCGAAGGCCGCGCCCCGGTATCCGCCGCCGAAGGCCGCGACGCCTCCGTTGGGGGTGAAGACCGCCGCTTGGAGCGCGAGCAGGACCAGTACCAGGACACCGAGGGCATCACCGATGCCACCGACGAACTGGGCGCTCCACAGCCGTTTGAGGGGAGGGAAGCGCAACAGGGCTCGCACGGCGCGCTCGCGGGAATCCGCGGCGAGTGCGCCTGATGTGGGGGTCACGTCCGTTGGCTGCTCGGTACGCGTCATTCCGCCAGCCTAGCGGGACCCGGTGACACACCGGGTCCCTCCCCGAACAGAAGATCGGCCTCCGGGCGGGCCCGGCCCTGCCGTCAGCCGTCTGCGGCCACGTCGTGGCTGGTCGCGCCCACGCGGCGGAGCCGCACATCGACGCTTCCCGCGCCCCTGGGGGCTGCGCCCTGACGGGCGCTGGCCCCCAGTCAGTCGTCGGACGCCGCCGACTTTGCGGCCGTCTTCTTGGCCGCGGTCTTCTTGGCGGTCGTCTTCTTCGCCGTCGTCTTCTTCGCGGCGGTCTTCTTGGCCGCCGTCTTCTTCGCCGGGGCCTTCTTCGCCGTCGTCTTCTTGGCGGCGGTCTTCTTCTTGGCCGGGCCCTTGGCGCGCTTCTCCGCAAGGAGCTCGTAACCGCGCTCCGGCGTGATCGTTTCGACGTCGTCGTCGCGGCGCAGGGTCGCGTTCGTCTCGCCGTCCGTCACGTACGGGCCGAAGCGGCCGTCCTTGACCACGACCGGCTTCTCGCTGACCGGGTCCGTGCCCAGCTCCTTCAGCGGCGGCTTGGCGGCGGCCCGGCCGCGCTGCTTGGGCTTGGAGTAGATCTCCAGCGCCTCGTCGACCGTGATGGTGAAGAGCTGCTCCTCGCTCTCCAGGGAGCGCGAGTCCGTGCCCTTCTTCAGGTACGGGCCGTAGCGGCCGTTCTGCGCGGTGATGTCCACGCCCTCGGCGTCCTGGCCGACCACCCGCGGCAGCGACATCAGCTTGAGCGCGTCCTGCAGCGTGACGGTGTCCAGGGACATCGACTTGAAGAGCGAGGCCGTGCGCGGCTTGACCGCGTTCTTGCCGGTCTTCGGGGTGCCCTCGGGCAGGATCTCGGTGACGTACGGGCCGTACCGGCCGTCCTTGGCGACGATCTGGTGGCCGGTCTCCGGGTCCGTGCCCAGCTCGAAGTCGCCGCTGGGCTTGGCCAGCAGCTCCTCGGCGTACTCCACGGTCAGCTCGTCGGGCGCCAGGTCGTCCGGCACGTCGGCGCGCTGGTGGTTCTCGGAGTCCTTCTCGCCGCGCTCCACGTACGGGCCGTAGCGGCCCACGCGCAGCATGATGCCGTCGCCGACCGGGAAGGAGGAGATCTCCCGGGCGTCGATCGCGCCCAGGTCCGTGACCAGCTCCTTCAGGCCGCCGAGGTGGTCGCCGTCGCCGTTGCCCGCCTCGGAGGCGGCGCCCGTGGCGTCGCCCTCACCGAAGTAGAAGCGGCGCAGCCACGGCACGGACTGGGCCTCGCCGCGTGCGATGCGGTCGAGGTCGTCCTCCATCTTGGCGGTGAAGTCGTAGTCGACGAGCCGCCCGAAGTGCTTCTCCAGGAGGTTGACCACGGCGAAGGACAGGAAGGACGGCACCAGGGCCGTGCCCTTCTTGAAGACGTAGCCGCGGTCCAGGATCGTGCCGATGATCGACGCGTACGTCGACGGGCGGCCGATCTCCCGCTCCTCCAGCTCCTTGACCAGCGTCGCTTCGGTGTAGCGGGCCGGCGGCTTGGTGGCGTGGCCGTCGACGGACATCTCCCGGGCGGTCAGCCCGTCGCCCTCGGCGACCTGCGGCAGCCGGCGCTCGCGGTCGTCCAGCTCGGCGTTCGGGTCGTCAGCGCCCTCGACGTACGCCTTCAGGAAGCCGTGGAAGGTGATGGTCTTGCCGGACGCGCTGAACTCGGCGTCCCGGCCGTCGCTCGCCGTGCCGCCGAGCTTGACGGTGACGCTGTTCCCGGTGGCGTCCTTCATCTGCGACGCGACGGTCCGCTTCCAGATCAGCTCGTACAGCCGGAACTGGTCGCCGGTCAGGCCGGTCTCGGCAGGGGTGCGGAAGCGGTCGCCGGAGGGGCGGATCGCCTCGTGCGCCTCCTGCGCGTTCTTGACCTTGCCGGCGTAGCTGCGCGGCTTCTCCGGGAGGTAGTCGGCGCCGTAGAGCTGCGTGACCTGCGCCCGGGCCGCCGCGATGGCGGTGTCGGAGAGCGTCGTGGAGTCCGTACGCATGTAGGTGATGAAGCCGTTCTCGTACAGCTTCTGGGCCACCTGCATGGTCGACTTCGCACCGAAGCCCAGCTTGCGGCTGGCCTCCTGCTGCAGCGTCGTCGTACGGAAGGGGGCGTACGGGGAGCGGCGGTACGGCTTGGACTCGACCGAGCGGACGGCGAACTGCGTGTCCTCCAGCGCCGCGGCCAGCGCACGGGCGTTCGCCTCGTCCAGGTGCAGGACCTGGTCGGACTTGAGCCGGCCGTCGGAGCCGAAGTCGCGGCCCTGGGCCACGCGGCGGCCGTCGACGGTCGTCAGGCGGGCCCCGAAGGTGCCCGGGTCGGTCGCGTCGCCCTCGCGGCCGGTGGCGAACGTGCCGGTCAGGTCCCAGTACTCGGCGGAGCGGAAGGCGATGCGCTCGCGCTCCCGCTCGACGACGAGGCGGGTGGCCACCGACTGGACGCGGCCGGCCGACAGCCGCGGCATGACCTTCTTCCACAGGACCGGCGAGACCTCGTAGCCGTAGAGGCGGTCGAGGATGCGGCGGGTCTCCTGGGCGTCGACGAGCTTCTTGTTCAGCTCCCGCGGGTTCGCCACGGCGTCCCGGATGGCGTCCTTGGTGATCTCGTGGAAGACCATGCGGTGGACGGGGACCTTGGGCTTGAGGATCTCCTGCAGGTGCCAGGCGATGGCCTCGCCCTCGCGGTCCTCATCGGTGGCGAGGAAGAGTTCGTCGGACTCGGCCAGCAGCTCCTTGAGCTTTTTGACCTGGTCCTTCTTGTCGCTGTTCACGACATAGATCGGCTGGAAATCGGCGTCGACGTTCACACCGAGGCGGGCCCAGGGCTCGCCCTTGTACTTCGCCGGAACCTCGGCGGCGCCGTTCGGAAGGTCACGGATGTGCCCGACGCTCGCTTCGACGACGTAACCAGGGCCGAGGTAGCCCTTGATCGTCTTCGCCTTGGCAGGCGACTCGACGATGACGAGTCGGCGGCCGCCGCCTTGTGCGGTGTCGCTGGTCGGGGACAACTTCGCTCTTCTCTCCGGTCGGCGCTGGGGGGTACCTCGGAAGGGGATTCCCGAGGGCGACTCTGCGGTGACGCTGCGGAGTGTGACGGTACATCCCGCCCCCGTGTCAAACGGAAAAAGCCCACAACGCCACTCGAACGGTAACCCGAGTCCGGCCCTTCATGCCGCCCGGACCGCGCGCCACGGGCCCCGCCACTCGGTGTGATCATGCGTCGGAGGGGCGTCGCGGAAGGGGCTTCGAAGGGGCGGCCGACGGTGCCGCGCGCCACGGAAGGGGATACTCCGGATCCGGCTCCGGCAGACGGTCCGGAGCTGGCACGGAAGGGGTACGGAAGGTATTCCGTTTCCGTGTTCCGCCCGCTTTTCTCCCGGGCCTTTCCGGGGCCGCGCACGGCCCCTGGGCGGCGCCGCCCAGGGGCCCGGTACCGGCGCGCGGACGGCTGACAGGATGGGTGGCGGGTCACACACGGACGGCTTCGGGGGGCACAGGGCATGACGAGCGAGCGGGACGTCCCCGCCGGTGCGGTAAAGGCGCCGCCGGCGCCGCCGATCCCGGGCGCGTCGGGGGACGCCGCACCGGGCGCGCCGGACGACGGGCCACGGGTGCGGCGGGCGACGCTGCTGGGTGCCGTGGCGGTGACCGGTCTCACGGCGGCGGCCTGCGCCTATCTGTGGCAGACCGACCCGCACCAGCCGGGTCAGCTGCTGCCGCGCTGCCCTTTCAACGCCATGACCGGCCTGCTCTGTCCGGTGTGCGGCGGGACCCGCATGGTCTATGACCTGCTGCACGGCGATCTGCCCGCGGCCTTCCACGACAACGCGGCGCTGCTCCTTCTAGGAGTGCCGCTCGCGGCGTACGTGGGCGGGCGGCTGCTCTACGAAGGGCTGCGGGGCCGCCGCTACCGTCCCCGGCCGACGCCGCGCGCCCTGGCCGCGGTCCTGGCGACCGCGATCGTCTGGGGCGTCGTACGGAACGTGGTGGGCTGACCGCCGCACGGGCGGGGTCCGCCGGCACGTACGCCGGGCCTGGGCCGGGTACCGGCGCTCACGCGGTGGACAGCAGCCAGCAGCCGGCTACCAGGAACAGCGTGCCGAAGAGCGCGGTCATGGTCACCGCGAGCGGGCGGCTCACGCCGTGGGCGACCGGCGCGCGGAAGCTGACGCGCGCCACCAACCACAGCAGCAGCCCGCTGCCGAAGAGCGCGAAGGCGGCACCGGAGAACACCGCGGGTCCACTTTCCATGCGGGCACCCTGGCACTCCCGTACGGCCCGCGGGCGAACAGCGGGTGAACGCGCGCGGCAACTCCCCCGTACGGGCTTCACAATCCGCGGTGCGCACCGTTTCCCGGTACGCACCGCCGTGAGCCCGGCGTCCCCGTGAGCCGCCGTCCCCCGTGAGCCCGCCTCCGCCGTCAGCCCTCCCCGGGGCCCGTGGCCGCCACCGGACCGTCGACCGGCTCCAGGAAGCCCTGCTCGACCAGCATCCGGATCGCCTCCGGGGTGCGGTCCCGCAGCATCACCGGGTCCTCGCCGACCAGTTGGGCGATCGCGTCCAGGATGCGACCGGCCGGCAGCGAGCCGTCACAGACCCCGGCGAAGCCCGCGCCGACCGTGTCGACCTTCGTCGCCCGTCGCATACCGCGGTTCTGACGGAGCACCACGTGCTCCGGGTCCTCCGCGCCCGGCAGCCCGACCTGCTCCTGCACGACCTCGGGGGCCAGCTTGAACCGCCCGGCCAGCAGCGCCGCGTCGTCCGTGGCCCGCAGATAGTCCTGGCGCTCGAAGTGACGGAGCACCGCGGGGCCGAGCGGCTGCTCCACCGGATGCGGCCACTCCTCGATCGTGATCGAGGGGTTCTCGGCGCCGGACTTGCGCAGCGTGATCCACCCGAAGCCGACCGCCTTCGTCTTGCGCGCCTCGAACTCGTCCAGCCAGGCTTCGTACCGCGCCGCGTACTCCTCCGGGCCCGCCCGGTGGTCGCCGGCGTCCCGCAGCCAGAGCTCGGCGTACTGCGTGATGTCCTGCACCTCGCGCTGCACGATCCAGGCGTCGCAGCCGCTCGGCACCCACGCGCGCAGCCGGTCGCGCCAGTCCTCGCCCTCGACGTGCTGCCAGTTGGCCAGCAGCTGGCAGTACCCGCCGTCGTTCAGATGGCCGGCGGCCTGCTGCACCAGAGTGCGGCACAGGTCGTCGCCGCCCATGCCGCCGTCCCGGTACGTCAGCCGCGCGCCCGGGGAGATCACGAAGGGGGGATTCGAGACGATCAGGTCGTACGTCTCCTCGCCGACCGGCTCGAACAGCGAGCCCTCCCGGAGGTCGGCGGGCTGCGCACCGGAGAGCGCGAGGGTGAGCGCTGCGATGCGCAGCGCCCTCGCGTTCAGGTCCGTGGCGGTGACCTGGGTGGCGTACTGCGCGGCGTGCAGCGCCTGAATGCCGGAGCCCGTACCGATGTCGAGCACGGAGTCGAAGTGCGGGCCGTCGGCCGGGGCGCCGCCCTCGGGGCGCAGCGTGAGCCCGGCGAGGGTCGTGGACGCACCGCCCACGCCGAGCACCAGCTCGGAGCGGTCCACACCGGCCGGGCCGCGGCCGATGCCGCCCGCGCCGCCGACCGCGCAGCCCAGGTCGGAGACGATCCACCAGTCCTGGCCCTCGGGGCCGCCGTACGGCCGTACGTCCACGGTCGCGCGCACCTCGTCGCCGTCCCGCACGAGCCAGCCGTCGGCCAGGCAGTCGTCCAGGGGCAGCGCTGCGCCCGCGCGGGCGGCCGGCACCGGCTGCTGGAGCAGGAAGAGCCGCACCAGCGTCGCCTGCGGGCTCTCGCCTCTCGTGGCGCGCAGGGCCGGCACGGTCTCGCTGCGGGCCAGCGCGGCGTAGGCGGTGGCGCCGAGCAGCTCCAGCAGGCCGTCGGCGGTGAAGCCGGCGGCCAGCAGCGCCTCCCGCAGCCGGGAGGTGCGTGCGGCGGACTCGGGGTCTCGGTCGTCTGCGATGGGGAGGTGCGTACTCACGCTCCCATTGTCAGGCCAACCGCTGACAGCGAACCACCGCCACGACGGAGGCGCCCGGCCGGTCCGGTACGGATGTGTCCGTACCGGACCGGACCGCCGGCTCCGTAGGCGCGGCGTGCGCAGGAACGGCGTCCGTACGAACGGCGCCCGTAGGCGCGGCGTCGGTCAGGAACTCTTCTTGGGCGAGCCCGTCGCCTTCTGTGTCTGGCAGCCCTTCTGACCCGCCATCGCCTTGCCGACGTCGCCGGACTCCAGCTTCTTGAAGGCGGCCTCGCTCTTCTTGTTGAGCTTGTTGATGCCGTCCGAGAGCGAGCGCAGCCCGTCGGCAAACTTCTGCTTGTCCTTCGTGTCCAGCCCGTCGACCTGCTTCTTGAGGTCCGCGTAGCCCGAGGAGAGCCCGTTCAGCTCCTTGACGGCGTTCTTCTGGTCCGCCGGGCCGCCGTCGACCGGCGGGGCGCCGGCCTTCTTCAGGGACTGCGCCAGCGAGCCGTACGCGTCCGAGATCTTCTGGAACGCCTGGGAATCGGTCTGCTGGACCTTCTTGGAGTCGGTACTGCCGTCATCAGCGGTCTGCATCGACGCGTTGGCGTCCTGGATCTGCTTGAACTGAGCCTGCGCCGGGTCGCAGAAACGCTTGGCCCAGTCGTCGAGCTTCTTGTTGCTGTCGTCGCTGCAGCCGCTCAGCGCGAGTACCAGTGCCGCACCGCCGGACAGTGCAGCCACAAGCTTCTTGTTCACCGGATTGGTCCCTTCCATGGCTCTCGGCCCCGGAACATACACGCCCAGAGGGCTTTGACCATGAGACGAGCATCCCGTACGACCCGCATTGAAGCCATTTGCACCAAGAGACGGTGACCGATACCTCTCGTTCCCGACACGCCGACGGGCGGGTGCCCGAGGCGTACAAAACACCTCGCGCACCCGCCCGTTGAGCGGCTGTGCCGGTCGCCCGCTAGGAGGCGACCGCCGGGTCGGCCGTCTGAGCGACCTTCCCCGAGTTGTCTTCGTCACCCACGGCGATGCCGCGGCGCTTGGAGAGGTACACCGCGCCCACGATGATGAGCAGCGCGAGGACCGCGACCCCGATCCGCAGGCCGGTGTTAGCGTCGTTGCCGTAGCTGAACTTCACCACGGCCGGCGCGATCAGCAGCGCCACCAGGTTCATCACCTTCAGCAGCGGGTTGATCGCCGGGCCCGCGGTGTCCTTGAACGGGTCGCCCACGGTGTCACCGATGACGGTCGCCGCGTGCGCCTCGCTGCCCTTGCCGCCGTGGTGGCCGTCCTCGACCAGCTTCTTGGCGTTGTCCCAGGCACCGCCGGAGTTGGCGAGGAACACCGCCATCAGGGTGCCGGTACCGATGGCGCCCGCCAGGAACGAGCCGAGCGCGCCGACACCGAGCGAGAAGCCGATCGCGATCGGGGTGAGCACCGCCAGCAGGCCGGGGGTCGTCAGCTCGCGGAGCGCGTCCTTGGTGCAGATGTCGACGACCCGCCCGTACTCGGGCTTCTCGGTGTAGTCCATGATCCCGGGCTTCTCCCGGAACTGCCGGCGCACCTCGAAGACCACCGAACCGGCCGACCGGGACACCGCGTTGATCGCCAGCCCCGAGAAGAGGAAGACGACCGCGGCGCCCAGAACCAGCCCGACGAGGTTGTTGGGCTGCGAGATGTCCAGGCTCAGCCCCATGCCCGTGGCGGCGTCGCCCACCTCCCCCACGGCCTTGGCGATCGCGTCCCGGTACGAACCGAACAGCGCGGCCGCCGCGAGCACCGCCGTGGCGATCGCGATGCCCTTCGTGATGGCCTTGGTGGTGTTGCCCACCGCGTCCAGGTCGGTGAGCACCTGCGCGCCGTCGCCCGTGACGTCACCGGACATCTCGGCGATGCCCTGCGCGTTGTCGGAGACCGGCCCGAAGGTGTCCATGGCGACGATGACGCCGACGGTGGTCAGCAGGCCCGTACCGGCCAGCGCGACCGCGAACAGCGCCAGCATGATGGACGTACCGCCCAGCAGGAACGCGCCGTACACGGCCAGCCCGATCAGCACGGCCGAGTAGACCGCCGACTCCAGGCCGATGGAGATGCCCGACAGCACGACGGTCGCCGGACCGGTCAGCGAGGTCTTGCCGATGTCCCGTACGGGGCGCCGGTTGGTCTCGGTGAAGTAGCCGGTCAGCTGCTGGATGAGCGCGGCGAGCACGATGCCGATGGCGACCGCGACCAGGGCCAGCACGCGCGGGTCGCCCGCCCGGCCGGTGATCGCGTCGTCGGTGACACCGGCCAGGCCCGCGTAGGTGGACGGCAGGTACGTGAAGGCCGCGATGGCCACCAGTACGAGCGAGATCGCGGCGGAGATGAAGAAGCCGCGGTTGATGGCGGTCATGCCGCTGCGGTCGGAACGCCGGGGCGCGACGACGAAGATGCCGATCATCGCCGTGACGACGCCGATGGCCGGGACGAGCAGCGGGAAGGCCAGGCCGGCGTCGCCGAAGGCGGCCATGCCGAGGATCAGCGCGGCGACCAGGGTGACCGCGTAGGACTCGAACAGGTCGGCGGCCATACCGGCGCAGTCGCCGACGTTGTCGCCCACGTTGTCCGCGATGGTCGCGGCGTTGCGCGGGTCGTCCTCGGGGATGCCCTGCTCGACCTTGCCGACCAGGTCGGCGCCGACGTCGGCGGCCTTGGTGAAGATGCCGCCGCCGACTCGCATGAACATGGCGATCAGCGCGGCGCCCAGACCGAAGCCTTCCAGCACCTTCGGGGCGTCCACCGCGTACACGAGGACGACGCAGGAGGCGCCCAGCAGGCCGAGGCCCACCGTGAACATGCCGACGACCCCGCCCGTACGGAAGGCGATCTTCATCGCCTTGTGCGAAACGGCCGTCAGATCACGGGGAGCCGTATCGCCTTCGGCCGGAGTGGCTTCGCGGGCGGCCGCGGCGACGCGCACATTGCTGCGCACCGCGAGCCACATGCCGATATAGCCGGTGGCCGCGGAGAATCCCGCGCCGATCAAGAAGAAGGCGCTGCGCCCGATGCGCTGCGTCCAGTTGTCGGCGGGCAGCAGCATGAGCAGGAAGAACACCACGACGGCGAATACGCCGAGGGTGCGCAACTGCCGTGCGAGATAGGCATTGGCGCCTTCCTGCACGGCAGCGGCGATCTTCTTCATACTGTCGGTGCCCTCGCCGGCCGCGAGCACTTGCCGCACCAGTACGGCCGCGACGGCGAGCGCCGCCAGTGCCACGAGGGCGATCACCAGCACCATGCCGCGGTTGCCGCTCGTCAGCGATGGCTCGGCCAGGTATGTGGGGGTGTCGAGCATCAGAGGGGTGTAAGGCCCCGCCATTCGTCCTCCTTGACGTTTGGCACATGGGCGCGCGAATGCACGCTCAGGCGTCCTGAGCAAAGATGTGGACGGATTGTAGGGAGCTGCACTAGATCAAAACAGTACGCGTCAAAGGGAATTCGCCTGCAGCCGCGAAGATCAATAGGTGATCGCTGCGAGAATTAGCCCGAAAGACGGAATGCAGCAAATTCGCTGACCGCATCCGGATGATCTCGCTGTCCTATTGAACGCCGCTGCTCAGAGCGGCCGCCCGAGATCCTTTACGCGCAGGCCGTACGGGGCGCGCCGCGGAGCCGCGGCCTCCGCTCCGGCGCCCGGCGCCGACGGAACGGCTCGCGTGTGCGTACGCGTACGAACATGTAGGCGCAGGCGTAGGTCCGCCGGTACAGCTGCGCGCGGCGCTTCCACGCATGCGGACGGCATGGACCGCCGTACGGCACCGGTAGGAGCGGGGGCCGGTCAGTGGACGCGGAGGGCCGCTGGCGGCCACTGAAGGCTGCTGGCAGCGCTGCGTGCGGTCCGAGGGCACCCCGGGCGGGGTGCGGCCGTCGGAGGCGCTGTGCAGGCACGCTGCGAGGGCGCACTGTGAGGGAAAGCTCTGAGGGCAAGCTCTGAGGGCGCTTGATCGGCCCGGAGTCTGGCCCGGAGTCATCGGGCCGTGGCGGGTTCCAGCAGGACGGGACCGCCCCTCCCCGGACTTACTTCACTTACTTACGGCAGTACCGGGTCCGGGACCGTCGGCCAGCTCATGCGGATGACGCCACCGGTCTCGGTGGAGGACACCTCGACATCGTCGACCAGGCCGCTGATCACCGCGAGGCCCATCTCGTCCTCGGCCTCGTCGACCACGGACTCCGCGCCGTCCGGCTCGCCGCCGGCGCCCTGGACGCCCGGCACGGAACCGACAGGCGTCCCCGGCACCTCGTCACCGACCTCGATGGAGAACTTCTTCTCATCCTCGATCAGCATGACCGTGATGGGCTCGGTGACGTCGTTGCTGCGGTGCAGACCCACCGCGCGGCTGCACGCCTCACCGACGGCGAGGCGGACCTCGTCGAGCACCGCCTCGTCCACCCCGGCCCGTCGCGCCACGGCGGCCGCGACCAGACGCGCGGTCCGTACATGCTCGGGCAGGGCGCTGAAACGAAGTTCGACGGTGGCCATTGCCATCCCCCTCGATATGCGGGCGTGCTACGCAGGGGGCCGGACGCGTTGTCCGGTACCCCCCACTGCTTCCTGCCCCCGTGCACATGGCACGGGGCACCGGACAGCCGTCAGTCGGTTGCCGCGACTGCCTCGTCGACCGAGGTGTGAATCGGGAACACCTTCGTCAGTCCGGTAATACGGAAGATCTTAAGAATGCGCTCCTGGTTGCAGACCAGGCGCAGCGAGCCCTCATGGGCACGCACCCGCTTCAGGCCACCCACCAGCACGCCGAGCCCGGTGGAGTCGAGGAAGTCGACGCGCTCCATGTCCACCACGAGGTGGTAGCTGCCGTCGTTCACGAGCTCGACCAGCTGCTCCCGCAGCTTGGGCGCGGTATATACATCAATCTCGCCACCGACGTCGACGACCGTACGGTCGCCAACGGTACGGGTCGACAGGGACAGGTCCACGGATCCTCCAGCACCTTGCTATCGAGCGGTCGCCCCCCATGGATCGGCAGCCGCGATGGCATTCAATCACTTACCAGCAGGCGCGCACGACGCCTTAAGAGCATTGTCCGTCACTCCGGTGACACACTCGGTGCCGATGGCCTCCAATCAACCGCCGCCGGATGCGGGTGCGCGACCCTCCCCGGGCATGGTCCTCGACCGTCTCGCCAGGGGAGAGATCCGCGCTACGCGCATCACCCATACGGAGCACTTGCCCCCGCGGATCGGCAGCCATGCCGACTGGCCCGCAACTATCCGTACGGAAGTGATCGACGCCATCCGTACCACGGGCATCGAGCGCCCCTGGGAGCACCAAGCCCGCGTGGCGGAGCACGCGTTGCGCGGTGAGTCGGTCATCGTGGCCACCGGCACCGCCTCCGGAAAATCGCTGGCGTACCTCGCCCCCGTGCTGTCGGGGCTGCTGGACGGCTCCGAGGCGCCCAACGGGCGGGGGACGACCGCGCTGTACCTCGCTCCCACCAAGGCGCTCGCCGCCGACCAGCGGCGCGCCGTGCGCGATCTGGCCGCCCCGCTGGGCACGGCGATCCGCCCGGCCGTGTACGACGGCGACACGCCGGTCGAAGAACGCGAATGGGTGCGTCAGTACGGCAATTACGTCCTCACCAACCCCGACATGCTGCACCGGGGCATCCTCCCGGCCCACCCCCGCTGGTCCTCCTTCCTGCGCGCGCTGCGCTACGTGGTCATCGACGAGTGCCACACCTACCGCGGCGTCTTCGGGTCCCATGTCGCGCAGGTGATACGCCGGCTGCGCCGGGTCTGCGCGCGCTACGGCTCCGAACCGGTCTTCCTGCTGGCCTCCGCCACCTCCGCCGAGCCCGCCGACTCCGCCGCGCGGCTCATCGGCCGGCCGGTCGTGCAGATCACCGAGGACACCTCGCCGCGCGGGGAGGTCGTCTTCGCCCTCTGGGAGCCGCCGCTGACGGACCTGCACGGCGAGCAGGGCGCTCCCGTACGCCGCACCGCCACCGCCGAGACGGCCGACCTGCTCACCGACCTCGCCGTACAGGGCGTCCGCAGCGTCGCCTTCGTACGCTCCCGGCGCGGCGCCGAGCTGATCGCCCTGATCGCGCAGGAACGCCTCGCGGAGGTCGACAGATCGCTGCCCGGCCGCGTCGCCGCCTACCGGGGCGGCTATCTCCCCGAGGAGCGCCGCGCGCTGGAGCGTGCCCTGCACACCGGCGACCTCCTCGGGCTCGCCGCCACCACGGCGCTCGAACTGGGTATCGACGTCTCCGGCCTGGACGCCGTCCTCATCGCGGGCTATCCCGGCACCCGCGCGTCCCTGTGGCAGCAGGCCGGCCGCGCGGGCCGGGCCGGCCAGGGCGCGCTCGCCGTGCTCGTCGCCCGCGACGACCCCCTGGACACCTATCTCGTTCACCACCCCGAAGCCCTCTTCTCCCAGCCGGTCGAGTCGACCGTCCTCGACCCCGACAATCCGTACGTCCTCTGGCCCCACCTGTGCGCCGCCGCGGCGGAGATCCCGCTCGGTGAAGAGGATGTGGCCCTCTTCGGCCCGGAGGCCCCCGATGTGCTCGCGGGCCTGGAACGCCGCCGGCTGCTGCGCCGCCGCGGGAAGTCCTGGTACTGGACCCGCCGCGAACGCGCCGCCGACCTCACCGACATCCGCGGCCAGGGCGGCTCCCCCGTCCAGGTCGTGGAGGCCGCCACCGGCCGGCTGCTGGGCACGGTGGACGAGGCCGCCGCGCACTCCACCGTCCACGAGGGCGCGGTCCACCTGCATCAGGGCCGTACGTACGTCGTGCAGCACCTGGACCTGGAGGACAGCGTCGCCCTGGTCGAGGAGTCCACGCCGCCCTGGTCCACGACCGCCCGCGACACCACCGCCATCTCCATCCTGGAGACCGACATCGAGGTGCCGTGGGGCGACGCGCGCCTGTGCTTCGGCTCCGTCGAGGTCACCAACCAGGTCGTCTCCTTCCTGCGCCGCAAGCTGATCACGGGCGAGGTGCTCGGCGAGACAAAACTCGACCTGCCGCCCCGTACGCTGCGCACCCGCGCCGTGTGGTGGACGATGACCGAGGACCAGCTCGACGCGGCCCGGGTCAATCCGGAACAACTGGGCGGCGCCCTGCACGCCGCCGAACACGCCTCCATCGGCATCCTTCCGCTCTTCGCCACCTGCGACCGCTGGGACATCGGCGGGGTCTCGGTCCCGCTGCACCCCGACACGCTGCTGCCCACGGTCTTTGTCTACGACGGCCACCCGGGCGGCGCGGGCTTCGCGGAACGCGCCTTCCACACCGCGGCCGAGTGGCTCACCGCCACCCGCCAGGCCATCGCCTCTTGTGAGTGCGACGCCGGCTGCCCCTCCTGCATCCAGTCCCCCAAATGCGGCAACGGCAACGAACCACTCCACAAACGAGGCGCCGTCCGACTGCTGACGGAACTGCTGCGGGGTGCGGCGGGGACCGGGGCGGAGAACGGGTCCGGGACGGAGGCCGAGGCGTCGGCCCGCGGGGACGGCGGCGGCTGATTTCGGGGCGGCGGCACCCCGGTCGGGTTCAGGGGCGCATCCGCCGGTCCCGCCCGGGAGCGGATGCGCGGGGCGAACGGTCCCGCGCGGGCCTCGGCCGACACATCCGCGACCGCCGCCCGTACCGCGCACCGCACCAGCCGGGCCCCCTGCGCCACCGCGACCCGACGGGCCGCGCCGCACGCCTCCCCCTCTCCGTACACGCTCCGCGCCGAGGCGGCGAGAGCCGCCAGATCCGCCGCCGCACCCGCCCTGTGACGAGCCATCACGGCCTGCCCCAGCACGATCACCACGGCGAACACCGCGCACAGCGCCATGCTGCTCACAGCCACCCAGACGGTCGCGGATCCCCTGTCTCCCCGCCGTCCCCGCAGTTCCCCGCGCCTCCC
>NZ_NHSG01000145.1:0-16263 GCF_020024005.1 Streptomyces purpurogeneiscleroticus | reverse complement strand
CCCCGTCGAGGCCCCGGCCGCCGGCGCCAAGGGCCGTCTCGCCGCCGTCCGCGCCCTCTTCAGCGCCGAGTCCCGCTGGGCCACCCTCCTGCTCTGGCTGGCCTCCTTCTGCGGCCTGGTGCTGGTGTACGGC
The DNA here is from genome assembly GCF_020024005.1 of Streptomyces purpurogeneiscleroticus. Classification (NCBI taxonomy): domain Bacteria; kingdom Bacillati; phylum Actinomycetota; class Actinomycetes; order Kitasatosporales; family Streptomycetaceae; genus Streptomyces; species Streptomyces purpurogeneiscleroticus. Next base: position 16,130 of record NZ_NHSG01000145.1, on the reverse strand, counting down.
GTGTCCACCTGGCTGCCGCAGATGATGCGCGCCTCCGGCTACGGCCTCAGTTCCTCGGTGACCTTCCTGATGGTCATCAACGCGGGCGGGATCGTCGGCATGTTCGTCGCGGGCCGCGCCGCCGACCGCTTCGGATCGGTGAAGGTCTCCGCGCTCTGGTTCGCCCTCACCGCGGCCGGCGCGCTGCTCCTGAAGTCGCATCTGCCGCTCGGCGTCACCTACGCCGTCATCGCCGTCACCGGCGTCGTGCTCTTCAGCGCGCAGGTCATGGTCTACGCCGTCACCGGCACCGTCTACCGCGACAGCGAACGCGCCGCGGGACTCGGCATGGTCACCGGCGTCGGCCGGATGGGCGCGGCCTTCGGCCCCTGGCTGATCGGCGTCCTCGCCGCCACCGGCAGCCAGAGCATGGGCTTCACCGCCTTCGCCCTGGCCGGCCTCCTGGGCGCCGCCGCGATCGCCCTCGTACCCCTGGCGCGCCGCAAGGGCGCGCCGGGGACGACGGAACGTCATACGGCGGCGCGGGCACCTCAGAACGGGTAGTGCGCCTGCTGGGTCGCGACCGTCAGCCAGCGGGTGCTGGAGAACGCCTCGATGCCCCAGCGCCCGCCGAACCGCCCGTAACCCGAGTCCTTGATGCCGCCGAACGGCGCCTGCGGCTCGTCGCCGACGGACTGGTCGTTGACGTGCACGATCCCGGTACGGACACGGCGCGCGACGGCCAGCCCGTGGGTGGCGTTCTCGGTGAGAACGCCGCAGGTCAGGCCGTTCTCCGTGTCATTGGCCAGGGCGATGGCCGCCTCGTCGTCGGCGAACGTCTCCAGCACGCAGACCGGCCCGAACGCCTCGCCGTAGTACAGCTCCGCCTCCTTGGTGACGCCGGTCAGCACGGTCGCCGGGTGCACCGCGCCCTCCGGCGCACCGCCCCCGGTCAGTACCGTGGCGCCCTTGTCCACCGCGTCCTTCACCAGCGCCGCGACGCGGTCCGCGGCAGCCGCGCTGACCAGCGGCCCGACGACGGTGTGAGGCTCGCGCGGGTCACCGGCCGGCAGGGCCGCGACCTTCGCGGTGAACTTCCGCGTGAACTCCTCCGCCAGGCTCTCGTGCACCAGGATCCGGTCGCCGGACATGCAGATCTGACCCGCGTTCATGAACACGCCAAAGGTCACCGCGTCGACCGCGTAGTCCACGTCCGCGTCGTCCAGCACGAGGATCGCGTTCTTGCCGCCCAGCTCCAGCACGGCGGGCTTGAGGTGCTTCGCCGCGTGGGTGCCGATGATCCGGCCGACGCCGGTCGAGCCGGTGAAGTTGACGGCCCGTACGCGCGCGTCGGCGATCAACGTCTCGGCGACGGCGGCCGCGTCCTCGGGGGCGTTGGTGACCACGTTCAGTACGCCGTCCGGGAGCCCCGCCTCGCGCAGCACGTCGGCGACGAACAGCCCGCAGGCCAGCGGCGCGTCCTCGCTCGGCTTGACCACCACGGTGTTGCCCGCGGCGAGCGGCGCGGCGACGGCACGCACCCCGAGGATCAGCGGCGCGTTCCACGGCGCGAACGCCCCGACGACACCCAGCGGTTCGCGTACCGCCATGCCCAGCGCGCCGCTCTCCTGCGTGCTCAGCACCTCACCGCGCGGCGCGGTGATCGCGGCAGCGGCCTCGCGCAGCACGTTCGCGGCGAGCGCGACATTGAAGTGCGCCCACGGCGCCGTACCGCCGACCTCGTGCGCCATCAGCTCGACGGCCTGCTCGCCCTTGGCGTCGAGCAGATCGGCGGCCTTGAGGAAGATGGCCCGGCGGGCGAACGGGGCGAGCGCGGCCCATGCGGGGAAGGCCGCGTCCGCGGCGTCCACCGCCCGCGTGATGTCCTCGGGCCCGCCGGCGGCGACGGTCGCGTACACCTCACCGGTGAAGGGGCTGATGTCCTCGGTGGTACGTCCGGAGGCGGCGGGCACGTCCTTGCCGCCGATGAACAGTTCGCGCGTGGTGGCCATGGGATCCATGATGCCAGGACACTCCGAGGAGCCGTATGGGGTGCCGTGCGGGTGAAGCCCCCGCCGTTCCCCGCGGACCGGCGCCACGCCCGGGTACAGAAGTCCCATGCGCGCCCTCGTCATCAACTGCACCCTCAAACCCTCCCCACAGCCGTCCAACACCGAAGCCCTCGCCGACGTCGTCGTCCGGGCCCTCGACACCCACGGCGTGACCACGCAGACCGTCCGGGCCGTCGACCTGAATCTCCTCCCGGGCGTGCAGACCGATATGGGCGAGGGCGACGACTGGCCCGCGGTGCACGAGAAGATCCTGACCGCCGAGATCCTGGTCATCGCCTCACCCACCTGGCTGGGCAGGCCGTCCTCCGTGGCGCAGCGCGTACTGGAGCGGATGGACGCGATGCTGAGCGAGACCGACGACCAGGACCGCCCGGTCGCCTTCAACCGCGTGGCCGGCGTCGTCGTCACCGGCAACGAGGACGGCGCGCACCACGTCATCAGCGAGCTCAACGGCGCCCTGGTCGACATCGGCTACACCATCCCCGGCCAGAGCTGGACGTACTGGCACCTCGGGCCAGGGCCGGGACCCGACTACCTCGACGAGGACCGCGGCCATGAGTGGTCCGCCTCCACGGCCCGCGCCATGGCCTCGCAACTGGCCCACACGGCCCGCGCCCTCGCCGCGCACCCCCTGCCCGCACCCCCGTCCTGAATCCCTGACACCGCGAAGCTCAAGGAGTAGTCGACCGTGACATCACAGCGTTCCCGGGGCCCGCGCGCCCTGGCCACCGCCCTGGCGGCACTTTCGGGCGTACTGGCCCTCGCGTCCTGCGGCTCGGACGATTCCCCGGAGTCCGGCGGATCGGCCAGTGCGACGTCCGCTTCCGGCTCCGGTACCGCGGCCCCGGGCGGGGCGGTGAAGTGCGGCAAGGCGGCCACGCTGCGGGCCTCCGGCTCGACCGCGCAGCAGAACGCCATGCGGTTCTGGATCAGGCACTACCAGAAAGCCTGCGACGGCACCCGGATCCAGTACGAGGGATCCGGCTCCGGCGACGGTCAGAAGGACTTCCTCGCGGGCCGCACCGCCTTCGCCGGTTCCGATTCCGTGCTGAAGAAGTCACAGCGGGACCGGGCCGAGAAGGCGTGCGCGGACGGCGGCCGCGCCGTCCACCTGCCCATGCTCGGCGGCCCGATCGCTGTTCCCTACAACCTGTCGGGCGTCGAGAAGCTGGTACTGGACGCCCCCACCCTCGCCCGGATCTTCGACGGCAAGATCACCAAGTGGAACGATGCGGCGATCAGGAAGCTGAACCCCAAGGCCGACCTGCCCGCGACGGCCATCAAAACGGTCCACCGCTCCGACGACTCCGGCACGACCGACAACTTCACGGCGTATCTGCACACCGCCACCCCGAGCGCCTGGCCGCACCCGCGCGACCAGAAGTGGCGGGGCAAGGGCGGCGACGGCGCCGACGGTTCCTCCGGGCTGGCCGCCAAGGTGAAGGAGACCGAGGGCGCCATCGGCTATGTCGAGCTCGCGTACGCGATCGGCAAGACCCTCCCCACGGCCTCGATCGACACCGGTGCCGCGGCGCCGGTCGACCCCACCGTGGTCAACGCCTCGAAGGCGCTGTCCGGCGCGAAGGTCGCCGGCTCGGACGGCGATCTGGTCCTCGACCTCGACTATCAGCACAAGACCGCCGGCGCGTACCCGATCGGCATGGTCACGTACGAGATCGTCTGCGACAAGGGCAACGAGCCGAAGACCTGGCCCGCCACCAAGGCGTTCCTCCTCTACGCCGCCGGCATGCAGGGCCAGCAGGACCTCTCCTTCCAGGGGTACGCCACCCTCCCCGCCAAGGTCATGGACAAGGTGCGCGACAAGCTCAACAGCATTTCCTGACCGGCCGGCCCGCTGCCCGGCGCCTGTCATGGTCGTTGCTGCGGAACACGCCTGACCTGCGGAATTCCTCGGGGCGGCCGCTCTGCGGTTCCCGTGGCCCGCACGCGGCAGTCGCATACTCCCTGGCCGGAGCCGCCGCTGGCCTGCGCATGCCAGGCGTGGTGGCTCCCTGTATCTCCCTTTCCAAGGTCCTACCGCGACCGCAGCACCGACGACTGAAGACTGACCCTCGTGTCGATGCTGCGGAAAACGGCATCGATCGACCCGCCCGGCGACGAATTCCGAAGCCATTCACGCCTTGACGCTCCGGATCTCGTCGGGCTTCTATATGCGCCGGGAGCAGATCAAGCTCACCGGCCGCCCCGTCACCGGACGGGTTACCGCCGGTCAGCTCGTCAGCACGACCCAGCCGTCTACGGAGGCGATAACGCTCCCGCCATCACGTGCCACATCCAGTCGATCGGAACCGCTCCATGACCGACATCCTCAGCCAGCCACCCACCGGTGACCGCACCGCGGTGACCACCGACGCCGCCGACGCCCCGGGCCAGGACAGCCCGAAGACACTGAAGCGCTCGATCGGCGTCATCGGCGGCACCCTGCTGACCCTGTCCTGCGTCACGCCCGCCTCCACGCTCTTCGTGGTGGTGCCCGACCTCTTCGCCGACCTGGGCACCTTCACCGCCCTGACCATCGCGATCGGTTCCGTCCTCTGCATCGCGGTGGCGTTCTGCTACTCGGAGCTGGGCACCCTGATCCCGAGCGCCGGCGGCGAGTACGCCATGGTCTCGACGCTGACCGGACGGCTGGCCGGCTGGCTGGTGTTCGTCCTCTCCCTGTTGGTTGTCATGATCGTGCCGCCTGTGATCGCCATGGGTACGGCGGACTACCTCGCCCCGGTGGTCCAGATACCGGCACCGATCGCCGGTGCCGCGGTGATGCTCCTGGCCACCCTCGCCGGCCTGCTGGATCTGCGCGCCAACGCCTGGATCACCGGCATCTTCCTGGTCCTGGAGGTCGTCGCCGCGGGTGTCGTGGCGGTACTGGGCTTCGCGCACGCCGAGCGCGGCGGTTCCGCCCTCCTGCACGGCACCGTCGCCGGCCCCACCGGCGCCTCCGGCCCGGTCACCGCGCTGCTCATCGTCTCGGGCCTGGCCATCGCCCTCTTCGTCACCCAGGGCTTCTCCACCGCGGTCTACCTCTCCGAGGAGCTGGAGAACCCGCGCCGCAACGTCGCCCGTACCGTGCTGACCACGCTGGCGATCTCCGCCGCCGTCATCCTCGTCCCGGTCATCGGGATCACCCTCGGCGCCCCCAGCATCGAGGCCCTGACCTCGGGCGACATCAGCACCATGGTCACCGCGTGGAGCAACTCGGCGGTCGGCACCTTCGTCAGCCTCTGTGTCGCCCTGGCCATCATCAATGCCGGAATTGTCATGGTCATTCAGAATTCCCGCGTGCTGTTCGCCTCCGCCCGCGACAAGGCATGGCCCCGGCCGGTCAACCAGGCGCTCTCCCGCCTCGGCCGCTTCGGCTCCCCGTGGGTGGCGACCCTTGTCGTCGGCCTCCCCGGCGCGGCCCTGTGCTTCGTCAACCTCGACACGCTCTACGGCGTGACCGGCGTCTCCGTCAGCGGCATGTACCTGCTCGTCGCCATCGCGGCGCTGGCGGCCCGGCGCGGCGCCCACAAGAAGACGGCCGCCTGGCGGATGCCGCTGTGGCCCGCGGTTCCGCTGCTGCTGATCGTGGTCCTCGTCTACATCCTCAGCCAGCAGGAGATGCAGTACCTGCTGTGGACCGGCGGCATCATGGCCGTGGCGACGCTGTACTGGGCCCTGTACCTCCGCCCCCGCCGGGACACCCACTGGCTGGTGACCCTCCCGGAGGACACCCGCCTGCCGGACGCCGACGCTGAGGCCGAGGCCGACGCTGAACTGGCCGGAATCCCTGCCCAGCCGGCCGCCGAGACCCGCTGACGGCCGCCGGGACCCGGTGACGGCCGCCACCTCTCCGTTTTCGATCGCTACTGTGTGGAACGCGTCTGGGTGTAGTGCACTCGTGACGAGGGAGGTGGCACCGTGTCCAGCTTGAGCAGCCGAGTCCTGCTGCTCGTCGCATCGGCGCTGGGACACCGGATGGGGTATCGCGACCCGGTCGAGGTGCGGCGGAAGGTCGAGCGGCAGCAACGGCGGCCCGCCGCGTTCGGGCCGCCCAAGCGGCTGGACCGGCACTGCCGGGTCACCGCCCACTTCCGGCACGGATGGCCCTGTTACGAAGTCGTCCCGCGGGACGGCGACGCGCAGGTCCAGGTCCTGTACCTGCATGGCGGTGCCTACATCGAGGAGATCGGCGACAACCACTGGAACCTGATCGAGAAGCTGGCGACCAGTGGGGCGGCACGCGTGGTCGTACCGGTCCACCCGCTGGCGCCGCGCGGTACGGCCTCCACCGTCGTCCCCGACCTCACCGCACTGGCGGGCCGGCTCACCGCGGACGGCACGCTCCCCACGGTGTTCATGGGCGACTCGGCCGGCGGCGGACTGTCCGTGACGCTGGCGCAGCGGCTGCGGGACACCGGCGGCACCCCGCCGGCTGAGCTGGTGCTGATCTCGCCCTGGCTCGACGCCGTACTGGACAACGCGAACATCGCGGACCTGCAGCCGCACGACCCCATGCTGGGGGTGGAGGCACTGCGCTATTGCGGCTCGCTGTGGGCCGGCGAGCTGGACCTCGCGCACCCCTGGGTGAGCCCGCTGCGCGGCAGCCTGGCCGGTCTGCCGCGGACGACGGTGTTCGCCGGCACCCGCGACATCCTCACCGCCGACGCCCGCCGCTTCCGCGACCTGGCGACGGCCGAGGGCGTCGACGTGGACTTCAACGAGGCGCCGGGCCAGATCCACGTCTACCCGCTGTGGCCCACCGCCGAGGGCCATCAGGCATGCCGCCACCTGCTCGCCTCGCTGCCCGCCCCCGCCTCCGCACCGCTCGCCAAGCAGTGAGAAGGCGGGGCGGGAGGGGGGCTCAGCTCAGCGTGCGCAGCATCGAGGCGTCGAACGGTACGAGCTCGCCGGTGCGGCCCTCGAAGATCTTCGCGGCCCACTCCGGGTCGCCGAGCAGCGCCCGGCCCACGGCGACCAGGTCGAACTCGTCGCGCTCCATCCGGTCCAGCAGCCGGTCGATGCCGGCGACGCCGGCCTGCTTGCCCTGGAACGCCTGGATGAACTCGTTGTCGAGGCCGACGGAGCCGACGGTGACGGTCGGGAGCCCGGAGAGCTTCTTGACCCAGCCGGCCAGGTTCAGGTCCGAGTCCTCGAACTCCGGCAGCCAGTAGCGGCGCGTCGAGGCGTGGAAGGAGCTCACGCCCGCGGCGGTGAGCGGCGCCACGATCGCGTCCAGCTCCTCCGGGGTGTCGGCGAGCCGGGCCTCGTAATTGCCCATCTTCCACTGGGACATCCGGAAGAGGATCGGGAAGTCGGGGGAGACCGCCGCGCGGCAGGCCGCCACGATCTCGGCGGCGAAGCGGGTACGGGCCACGAGGTCACCGCCGTACGCGTCGGTGCGCCGGTTGGTGCCCGACCACAGGAACTGGTCGATGAGGTAACCGTGCGCGCCGTGCAGCTCGATGCCGTCGAAGCCGATGCGCTCGGCCGCGCGAGCCGCCTCGGCGAACGCCGCGATGACGTCGTCCAGGTCCTGCTGCGTCATGGCGTGCCCGGACGGCGTGCCGTCCAGGGCGAGGCCGGACGGGCCGGACGGCGGCGCGTCCGGGAAGGGCGGCGCGCCCGCTTCCCGGGCCATGCCGACGTGCCACAGCTGCGGCATGATCGTGCCGCCCGCCGCGTGCACCGCCTCGACGACCCGCTGCCAGCCGCCGAGCGCGTCCTCGCCGTGGAAGCGGGGGACGGCGCCGCTGGTGCCGGCCGCCGGGTGATCGACGTACGTACCCTCGGTGATGATCAGGCCGACGCCGCCCGCGGCACGCCGCGCGTAGTACTCCGCGACATCGGCGCCCGGGACGCCGCCCGGCGAGAACTCACGGGTCATCGGCGCCATGGCGATGCGGTTGGGCACGGTCAGCCCGCCCAGGGAGAAGGGGCGGGAGAGCACCTGGGCAGCGCGGGCGGCGGGGTCGCTGGATGTCACGGGGGGTTCTCCTCAGGTCGGCATGCGAGGGGAGAACGCCGCCGGGTGGCGGACGTTCCGCTGTTCGCAACGCCCGCCACCAGCAAGGTCATCCGTATTTCACTGTCGTCTGCGCCACAGTGTGCTGTGTACACCTAGCTGCCGCGGCCATGGGTCAGGCGCTCAGGAACCGGCAGTGAGGTGCTCCGCCGCCCAGGCGGCGAGCTCCCGGCCGCACTCCGCGACCGACTCCTGCCACGTCCTGGCCGCGTCGTCGCCCGCCTCGTCGCTGACGTGCTTGACCAGGCGCACCGGCACACCGGCCTGCTGCGCGGCGGCCACCACCGCGTACCCCTCCATATCCACCAGCGCGGCATGCGCCGCCAGCCGGTCGCGGGCCGCGTCGTCGGCTATGAAGGAGTCGCCGGTCGCCAGCACCGGTCCGTCCTCGTCCGCCAGCTCCAGCGGCGCGCCGTACACCTCGCCCGTCAGCGCGGCCAGTACCGCGCTGTCCAGGTCGTGCTGGATCACGGAGCCGATCACATGGGTACCGCGCAAGCCCGGGCGCAGCGCGCCGGCGGTGCCCAGGTTGACTATGCCGGAGGGGCGGGGGCCGCGCGCCAGTACGGTGGCGAGCGCGGTCGCCGCATTGACCTTGCCGATGCCCGTCAGCAGGACCGGGAAGCCGGCGCCGAGGAACTGTGCCTCTTCCTTGACGGCGACCACGAGCAGCGGCCGGTCGGCAGTGATCTCTCCAATGAGTTCCATGCGGTCACGCTAACCTCACACGTTTCGGCGCCGGCCGTCGGGGCAGCGCGCGCGACGGGACGGCGCTGACCAGCGGACGGGCGATAAAGTGACAGCCGCATCGATGGCGGACGAGGGGTGGAATGGACATCCGCAGAGGGCTCGGCGGACCCGGCCGCGCGGCGCTGCCGAGCATGACGCTGCTGCGTGAACTGACCGACCAGATCGTGCTGGACACGGTGTTCGAGCAGGCGCCCATCACCCGCGCCGAAGTCGCCCAGGTGACCGGCATCTCCAAGACCACCGTCTCCGAAGCGGTGCGCCGCCTGGAGGGCGCGGGCCTGCTGCTGCCGGCCGGCGTCCAGACGGGCCGGCAGGGCCGGGTGGGCACGTACTACAAGGTGGCGGCGGAGGCCGGCTTCGTCCTCGCGGCCTCGCTGGACTCCACCGAAGTACGGCTGACCGCCGCCGACCTGTTCGGCAAGCCCTTCCACGAGACCTCGGCGCCGCCCGCCGGCTCGGGCGAGCCCGCCGACGCGGCCGGGCAGCTGCGCGCGATGGTGCGCGACGCGATCGCCGGCAGCCGGGGCGCGCGCGGCCCCCTGCTCGCGGTGGGCCTCTCCGTGGCCAACCCGGTCGACCCCGGCACCTCGGCGGTGATCCCGCTGCCCGAGACGCCGCACCCCGCCGGCCTCTTCCAGCCCCGCGAGGCGCTGGCCGGCGTGACCGACGCGCCGCTGCTGGTGGAGAACGACGTCAACCTCGCCGCGCTCGCCGAGCGGTGGCACGGCGCGACGGGAGAAGCCGGCAGCTGCGCGTACGTCCACATCGGCGCCGGGATGGGCATGGGCCTGGTGATCGGGGACGAACTCGTGCGCGGCGCCCGGGGGTTGGCCGGTGAGATCGGTTACCTCGGTGGGAGTCACGGCCGGGCGGACGGCCGCCACGGCTTCGCCCGAGCGGTCGCCGAGGGCTTCGCCACGGGCGGGGAAGCCGGCGGTGGAACGGGCGGTGCGGCGGCCGGTCTCCGTGGCCCGGCCGCCGTCGAAGCCGCCCGCACGATCCTGGACCGGGCCGCCGGGGGCGACGCCGAGGCCCAGGCGGTGGTGGCGCGGGAAGGCCGCACCATCGGTGAGGCCGTCGCCGCCGTCTGCGCGGTCGTCGACCCCGAACTCGTCCTCCTCGGCGGCCCCATCGGCGCCCACCCCGCACTGCTCGAACCGGTCCGCGCCACCGTCGACGCGCTCGCGCCGCTGGCCCCGCGCGTGGAGACCGGGACGCTGGGCGAGAACGCCGCCCTCCGCGGAGCCCTCACCCTCGCCGTCCGCCGAGGCCGCACGGACCTGTGGGCCCGCGCCAACGGCTGACCGGCCCGGAGCCCAAGTCCGGTCAGCCGTCGAGGCCGAGCCCACGGCGGCCCGACTCGTTGAGCTGATCGACGGTGAAGCGGCCGGTCCAGTCCCGTTCGTAGTGCTCCTCGGGGAAGTCGGCGGGGCTGGAACCCGTGACGAAGGCGTTCCGCACGCTCGCCGCGTACTCCTCGTTCCGCGGACACCAGGGGGCCGCGGGGATGTGCATGACGTTTCCCCAGCCCTGCTGGTCAGTGACCGGCGCGACACTGTGGATCATGTCGCAGTGCCACCAGACGGAATCCCCGGCCTTGACGTCGGGGATGCCGGTCAGCGCCTCCATCAGCAGCGGATGCCACTTCTCGCTCGCGGGGAAGACCTGGTTGGTGGTGACCCCGCACATGTCGTCCTCGGGCACGTCCGGCAGCAGCGGACGCAGCATCAGGTAGGCCATGGCCTCCGGAACGGGCACGGTGTGCAGCACGCCCTGGTCGTGGTCCATGTCCGACAGCGCGGTCCAGCCCTGGAACGTACGGAAGGCGGAGCACATCGTGGAGCCGGGGTACTGCGGCCCCGCGGTCCGGTGCGCCGCGTCCCAGGGGTCGTACTCCTCGACGCTGCCGTCGAACAGGTGCCGGAAGGCACGCTGGTACGCCTCGGTCATCCACAGATCGAGCGTCCCAGGGTCGCAGTGCGTGCCCAGCCCGCCGGAGTCGGTGCCCGGCGGACGGCGCCGGATGCGGTCGGGGTACAGGGCGTCGCGGTCCGGCTCGAACCACCGCACGCCGTCGGACTCGTGCTTCCAGAGAGAGTTCAGGAAGGATTGGACGCGGGCCATCCGGTCGCTCTGCCGGGCCTGCATCTGGGCGTTCGACCAGTAGATGGGGTAGATCTCGGGCTTGGAGCCGACACTGCCGAAGAAGTCGTCGCCGGGACCGCGGTAGTTCTCGAAGAACCCGTTCCGCTCGACGTACTCGACGATGTCGGCGTCCCAGCCGAGGGCCCGTTCGCGGTCGAAGTGACCGCGCACGACCAGGCAGCCGCGCCGCCTGAGCTTGTCGAGCATGGCGGCGGTCACGGTGCCGTTCGCGATGTCGGCGTAGTCGATGACCGGCCACACGCCCTCGCCGCGCTCCCTGTCGGCCTCGATCTCCGCCACCCGGGCGGCGACCCGGCGCTCCACAACGGCGAAGATCTCCGCGACGCTCCGCCCGGAGGCTTCGATGCGGGCGCGCAGGGCCGGTTTGATCCGGCGGATCGCCGCGGACAGGTCCTCGGGGACGGTCTCCCAGTGGGGGAGCGCGGGGCGGTCCTGCTCCCGGTCGGCTGCGGTGGTCGCCTCGGTCACGCCGGCTCCTTTGGTCAGGGCTCCTTACTAAACATCCGCACAGCAACGTAACCGCCGGGGCAGGTTTGGGCAACCCTCCTGACTAAAGAGGGTCAGTGCTGCAGAGAGCCGGTGCTGCAGAGGGTCGGTGCTACTGGGGGAGCGTCAGTCCGTAACCGCCTGCGGGTACCGCACGAAGAGAATTCCGTGCACGTCCTCGCCGTGCGGCGCGCTGTAGACATGCGGGGCGTCGGCGCGCCAGTGGGCGTACTCGCCCGGGCCCGCCGTCCGGAGTTCCGCCGGGTCGCCCACCACGGCCGTACCCGACAGCACCATCAAGCTCTCCGTGGTGTCCGCGATGTGTGCGGCGGATTCCTGGACGCTGCCCGCGGCGATGCGGATGCGGAAGATGTCGGTGACGGCCGGCGGCTCCTCGAAGCGCTCGATGAGGACCGCGGTCACGGCGCTGCCCGAGACCCCTCCGGCCCGTGCTTCGAAATCATGCCGCGGGTGATCGCTGAGGACCGCGCTGAGCGGACTGTTGAGCGCGGTGGTGAGCGCGTACAGCGTCTCCAGCGTGGGGTTGCGCTGTCCGCCCTCCAGCTCCGAGAGCGTCCCCTTGCCCACGCCGGAGCGCCGGGCCAGTTCGGACAGGGACAGGCGTTGCTGCTGGCGAAGCTCCCGGAGCCGGCGCCCCACCTCGTCGTTCAGGCCCATGCCGCGCGCGTCCGTTCCCGTCTTCCGAAGGTCATTGACGAGCGGCCAGTCTACTCTCTACTGTTCCGCAAACAGAACGTTCCATAAACAGAACAAGCATCCCCCTCAGCAGAACAAGCTCCACAGCCGGACCGAACGAACCATGGAAATGAACGCATGTCCCTGATGGCTCGAATACGCGCCGCCGCCCCGCCCTCCGCGGTCGTCGCCGGACTGATCGCGGTGACCGTGGGCGTCACCAGCTCGGCCGCCCTCGTCTTCACCGCCGCCAAGGCGGCCGGCGCGGACTCCCGCGAGATCTCCTCCTGGATGCTCGCCCTCGCCGTGGGCATGGCCGTCACCGGCATCGGCCTGTCCGTGCGCTACCGGGCGCCCGTGGTGATCGCCTGGTCGACGCCGGGCGCGGCCCTCCTGGCCACGAGCCTGAGCGGCGTGCCGATGGCGCAGGCCGTCGGTGCGTTCCTGTTCTCCGCGCTGCTCATCCTCGCCAGCGGGGTGACGGGCTGGTTCGCCCGCGCCATGGGCCGCATCCCCGTACCCATGGCGGCCGCACTGCTCGCGGGCGTCCTGCTCCAGTTCGGTACCGGCCTCTTCACCACCATGCACGGCAGCTTCGCCGTGGTCTTCCCGATGTTCGTGGCATACCTGCTCGGCCGCCGGCTGCTGCCCCGCTACGCCGTACTGCTCGCCCTCGCCGCCGGCATCGTCGCCACGGTGTTCACCGGCGGCTGGCACGCGGAACGGGTGCGGCTCTCCGTGGCCACGCCCGTGTTCGTCCCCCCGGACTTCGACTGGAAGGTCCTGATCAGCGTCGGCGTCCCGCTGTTCGTGGTCACCATGGCCTCCCAGAACCTCCCCGGCGTCGCGGTGCTCCGGGGCGCGGGCTACGACGTACCGGTCTCGCCCCTGATGACCTGGACCGGCGCCGCGAACCTGCTGCTGGCGCCGTTCGGCGCGTACGGCCTCAACCTCGCGGCGATCACCGCGGCCATCTGCACCAGCGAAGAGGCCCACCCCGACCGCCGCAAACGCTATGTCGCCGCCGTCTGGGCCGCCCTCTTCTACCTGTGCGTCGGCGTCCTCGGCGCGACGGTGGCGTCCCTGCTCGACGCCATGCCGCACCCCCTCGTCCTCGGCATCGCCGGCATCGGCCTGCTCGCCACCGTCACCAGCTCGCTGGCCACCGCACTGTCCGACACCGCGTCCCGCGAAGCGGCCATGGTCACCTTCCTCGCCACGGCCTCCGGCGTCACCCTGCTCGGCATCGGCTCGGCCTTCTGGGGCCTGCTCGCAGGCGTCCTCACCAGCGTGATCCTCTCGACGGGGCGCAAACGGCCGGAGCCGGACGCCCCCGCACCCGACGCCACCTCCACCACCCACCGCCCCGAGCTCAGCGCCCCGAGCTCAGCGCCCGTACCTGAGACCTGAGCACCACGCCCGCCCGGCCACGCGCGCTCACTCACCGCCCCCACTGCTCGCGGCCTTGTCCGAGCTGATCTGCTTGTGCACCGCCTGCGCGTACCACTGCTCGCGGACCAGCGGTTTCAGTTCGCGGCGCACCCGCCAGGGGACGCCGAGACGAGTGGCCACCTCCGTCGCCAGAGCGAGCCCCACCAGGACGCGGGAGCGGCGGTCGGGAACGCCGCGCTTCAGCGCGTCGTGGAAGGAGGCGAGCACCTGGCCGTGCAACCGGTGATCGTGGACCGGGTAACGCCGGTACGGAAAGAGGCCCAAGGCGCGCTGCTCCTCCGACCGGATCGCGCCGCGGGTGACGAGGGCCTCCACGGCGAGCCGCTCCGCGCGCTGCCCGTTACGGCGGAGCCACCGCTGCACGGGCACGCCCTTGCCCTTCCGCGTCGAGCTGAGGGCGCCGGCGGCGAGGCCGTCGAGGAACTGATCGAGCAGCGGCCGCCCCGTGGGCAACGGGTGCGGGACGACCATCCTGCCCCGCTCCTCGGCCACGCTGCCGTGCCCCTCCAGCTCGGCCAGTACCGCGGCCGCCAGCCCGTAGCGGAGGTAACGGGTCTGGACGCGGAACCGGGAGCGCTCCGGATGCAGGCCGAGAAGCAGCAGCTCCTCGGCCATCGTCAGCTCGCCGGCGGCAGGCGTCGTCATACAGGGGAGGACGCGGTCATGACGGCCACGGTTGCTCCGACCCCGTTGCTCCGACCTTGACTGTCAGGGAGCCTCGGAGCGGACCAGCACGACGGCGTAACGGCACTCCTCCGCGGTGTTGTTGGCGAAGGCGCGCGCGGTCGGGGCACCGAGCTCGATCGTGTCGCCCGCCGCCAGTTCGTGCGTCTCGTCGCCCTCGTGGAAGGTGAGCCGGCCGTCCAGTACCCAGACGATCTGCTGTACGAAGGCGAACGCCGCGGCCGGATACGGTACCTGCGCACCGGCGGGCAGCCGGATCTCGGCGATCTCCGCGGGGAACCGCGGACCGGAGATCTGACGGCGGCGGTACCCGGTGGCCGGATCCCGCCACTCCGCGGTGTCGACGATCCGGGTGTCCCCACCGTCCTCACCATTCCCACCGTCCCCGCCGTCCGTGGCGCCCTCCGCCATCGCGAGCAGCGACGAGACGCTGATGCGGAAGGCGCCGGAGAGCTTGCCGAGGACGACGGCGGTCGGGCTGCTCTCGCCGCGCTCGATCCGATGGACCATGGCGCGGGAGACGCCGGAGGCATCGGCCAGCTGCGCCAGGGTCCACCGGCGGCGCTCCCGCTCCGCACGTACCCGTGCCCCGATGCGGCTCACCAGAGGATCTACCATATTGGACATGGATCCAATATATGAGAAGGAGTCGGGGGTGGCGGTCGCCGTAGCGGAAGCGGCGACGGTGCGCCCGGCGCGGTCCGGTGACCTGGACGCCATTCTCGCCATTCGCAACGACGCGATCGAGAACTCGACCGCATTGTGGACGGAGACGCTCCAGACGCCCGCCGAGGGCGCCGCCTGGCTCGCCGCGTTCCTGGACCAGGGCGCGGCATTTGTCGCCGAGCACGAGGGCGAGGTCGTCGGCTTTGGGGTCTACGCGCCCTGGCGCCCGCTGGAGGGTTTCCGGTACTCGGCGGAGAACTCCGTCTACGTCCGCACCGACCGTCACGGTCTGGGCGTCGGCTCCGCGCTCCTGGACGTTCTCATCACCTCCGCGCGGGCGGCCGGCTACCACCTCATGATCGCCGACATCGAGTCCGGCAACGCCGCCTCGATTCGCCT
This sequence comes from Streptomyces purpurogeneiscleroticus, assembly GCF_020024005.1. Taxonomy (NCBI): domain Bacteria; kingdom Bacillati; phylum Actinomycetota; class Actinomycetes; order Kitasatosporales; family Streptomycetaceae; genus Streptomyces; species Streptomyces purpurogeneiscleroticus. The sequence goes on along the minus strand of NZ_NHSG01000145.1, from coordinate 755 downwards.
GCACGAACGGTTCGGCTTCCAGGACGTCGGCACCGTGCGCGAGGTCGGCACCAAGTTCGGCCGGTGGCTCGACCTGACGATCATGCGCCTCGCCCTGGCATGAGCCGCTGACCACGGCGATGGCGGGCGCCTTCGAGCCACCGGCCGGGCTGTGAAGATCAGTTACGCTGACCGCTGCCGGAGCGACCACAGGGGGACACATGCTCACCAAGCAGCGACTGATACAGGCCGGGCTGACGGCACTTCTCGTGGCCGGGCTCGGCGCCTGCGGAGCGGGAGCGGACGGGCACCGGGGGAGCGACGGCAGCGGCCACGGCTCGGGGCAGAGCACCCAGGACGCGCGGCCGCACTCGGACGAGGTCACGGGACTCCGGGCCGGCGTCCGCCATGTCACCAAGAAGACGGTCGAGGCCACCCGCCCGCACAAGGTGAAGAAGTGCGCGCCCGCCACGAAGCGGGTCAAGCACACCAAGCGCAGCGGCGGCAAGAAGAAGACCTGGTACACCACCGAGCGGTACGAGAAGTGCCGGAAGGTCCGGCAGGGCACGGAGACGTACCGCCGGGTCGTCCGGCAGGAACGCTGGTGCGTGCGGCTGGACGACGTCAACGGCCGCGCCGGCAAGGACGACGTCTGGTACCGCGTCCCGCACGCGACCTACACCACCGCGCTCGGCAAGGAAGACCACGCCCGGCTGCGCTTCACCCCGACCCGGACCGGCTGCTGACCCCTGCCGCCCCGTCACCGCTGTCGGCGT
>NZ_NHSG01000144.1:0-16257 GCF_020024005.1 Streptomyces purpurogeneiscleroticus | reverse complement strand
AGGTGGGTGCGGAGTGCCTCCAGGTCCTCAGCGAGGCGGGGGAAGGCGTACGCGGCGGGGTCCTCGGCGGGCGGGGAGTCACCGGTGCCGCGGCTGTCCGGGAGGATCAGTCGGCGAGTGGCGTCGAGGCCGCCCAGGGAGCCGAGGTATTCGGCGTCCCGCGCCGGGCCGCCGGCCAGGCAGATCAGGGGCGGGAGCCCGGACTCGGACTCCTCGGGGCGGAGCACGCGGTAGTGCAGTTCGGTGCCGTCGTACGAGCGGTAGTGAGGCATGGAGGGAAGTGTGCCCGGATCGGGCATTCCGTACCGGTGTGGCGTAGGTCCAGCGGGGGAGGCGGAATTCGGACTAATGACAGGGGCGTAGGTATTCGGCGGCCCTTACTGTGGCGGGATGACCACCATCGAGCCGTGCGACAGTGATGTAGCCGATGCCGCCGCCCCGGATGTGCCGTCGGACTCCGCGCCCGTCGGGGGCGGCGTGCTCGGGCGTACGTACCGGGCCCTCACCCTCGGCATCATCTCCGTCGTCTCGCTGATCGCGTTCGAGGCGAGTGCGGTGAACACGGCGATGCCGGTGGCCGCGCGGGCGCTGGACGGAATCGAGCTGTACGCGTTCGCCTTCTCCGCGTACTTCACGGCGAGTCTGTTCTCGATGGCGCTGTCGGGTGCCTGGTGCGACCGGAACGGGCCGCTCGCGCCGCTGTTCAGCGGCATCTTCACCTTCGGGGGCGGGCTGGTGCTGGCGGGGGCCGCGCCGACGATGTGGACGTTCGTCGCGGGGCGCGCGGTGCAGGGGCTGGGCGGCGGGCTGGTGATCGTCGCGTTGTACGTGGTCGTGAGCCGGGCGTATCCGGAGCGGCTGCGGCCGGCCGTGCTCGCATCGTTCTCGGCGGCCTGGGTGCTGCCGGTGATCGTCGGGCCGGTGGTCTCGGGGACGGTCACCGAGCATGCGGGGTGGCGCTGGGTTTTTCTGTCGATACCCGTGCTGGTGCTGCTGCCGGTCGCTGTGATGCTCCCGGCGCTGCGCAAGCTGCCCCGGAGAGAGGAGGGGGAGGACGCCGCGTCGCTCGACCGGCGCCGTATCCTCCTCGCGCTCGCCGTCGCCACCGGTGCCGGGCTGCTCCAGTACGCCGGGCAGGACCTGCGGCCGCTCGCGCTGCTGCCCGCTGCCGCCGGGCTGGCCCTCCTCGTACCGTCCGTGCTGCGGCTGCTCCCGAAGGGCACGTTCCGGGCCGCGCGCGGGCTGCCCTCCGTCGTCCTCATCCGCGGGCTCGCGGCCGGTGCGCTGCTCGCCGCGGAGAGCTTTGTGCCGCTGATGCTGGTGACCCAGCGGGGGCTGAGCCCGACGCTCGCCGGGCTCTCGCTCACCGGCGGCGGGCTGACCTGGGCGCTCGGCTCGTACACACAGAGCCGCCCGCGGCTGGAGCCGTACCGCGAGCGGCTGATGTGCGTCGGGATGCTGCTGATGGCCCTGGCCGTCGCGCTCGTACCGCTGGCGCTCGTCGACACCGTCCCGGCGGCCGTCGTGGCGGGCGCCTGGGTCATCGCCGGGTTCGGGATGGGGCTGACGATCTCGAGTGGGAGTGTGCTGCTGCTCAAGCTGTCGCGCCCCGAGGACGCGGGCCGCAACTCCGCCTCGCTCCAGGTCTCCGACGCGCTGGGCAACATCACCTTCGTCGGCATCAGCGGCATCCTCTTCATCGCCTTCGGCGGCGGCGCGGTCGCCACCGCTCGACCCGGCGCGCACGCCGGTGCGTCCGTCGCCGCGCATCCGGCCGCCTTCGCCGCCGTATTCGCCGCGATGTCCCTGGTCGCGCTGGTGGGCGCATACGTGGCGACCCGGCTGCGTCCCGTACCAACTGCCCCGCCTGCACCGGAGCCGGCGGTGTGAGCTGAGTCGCACCCGCTCCGCCGCCCGGCCGGAATTCCGCGACGGGCGAGACGGCACGGGTACGCTGACGCGGTTGCCGATCGCCGAGCCAGCCGACGGAGACCGTGAGTACTACCACCAGCGCCATGAACAACCAGAACCTGTCCCCGGCCTTCCCGGGACGGGCCCCCTGGGGTACCGCGAACAAGCTGCGCGCCTGGCAGCAGGGTGCGATGGACAAGTACATCGAGACCCAGCCGCGGGACTTCCTCGCGGTCGCGACCCCCGGCGCGGGCAAGACCACCTTCGCGCTCACCCTCGCCTCGTGGCTGCTGCACCACCACGTCGTGCAGCAGGTGACCGTGGTGGCGCCCACCGAGCACCTGAAGAAGCAGTGGGCGGAGGCGGCCGCCCGGCTGGGCATCAAGCTGGACCCGGAGTACAGCGCGGGACCGCTGAGCCGCGAGTACCACGGCGTCGCCGTGACGTACGCGGGCGTGGGCGTCCGGCCGATGCTGCACCGCAACCGCGTCGAGCAGCGCAAGACCCTCGTGATTCTCGATGAGATCCACCATGCCGGTGACTCCCGGTCGTGGGGCGAGGCATGTCAGGAGGCGTTCGAGCCGGCGACGCGGCGGCTCGCGCTGACCGGTACGCCCTTCCGGTCGGACACCAATCCGATTCCCTTCGTGACGTACGAGGAGGGGAACGACGGCATCCGGCGCAGCTCGGCGGATTACACGTACGGCTACGGGAACGCGCTGGCCGACGGCGTCGTCCGCCCCGTCATCTTCATGTCCTACAGCGGCAACATGCGCTGGCGGACCAAGGCCGGTGACGAGATCGCGGCGCGGCTGGGCGAGCCGATGACCAAGGACGCCGTCTCGCAGGCGTGGCGCACCGCGCTGGACCCGCGCGGCGAGTGGATGCCGAACGTGCTCCGGGCGGCGGACCAGCGGCTGACGGAGGTACGGAAGTCGATCCCGGACGCGGGTGCGCTGGTCATCGCCTCCGACCAGGAGCAGGCGCGGGCCTACGCGAAGCTGATCCGGGAGATAACGGGGCACAAGGCGACGCTGGTCCTCTCCGACGACACCGGCGCCTCGCAGCGCATCGACGACTTCTCGCACTCCGACGACCGGTGGATGGTCGCGGTCCGGATGGTGTCGGAGGGCGTCGACGTGCCGCGGCTGGCGGTCGGCGTGTACGCCACGACTATCTCCACGCCGCTGTTCTTCGCGCAGGCCGTGGGCCGTTTCGTACGGTCCCGGCGGCGCGGCGAGACGGCCTCGGTCTTCCTGCCGACCGTGCCCATGCTGCTCGGCTTCGCGAACGAGATGGAGGTCGAGCGCGATCACGTGCTCGACAAGCCGAAGAAGGACAGCGAGGAAGACCCGTACGCCGAGTCCGAGAAGGAGATGGACGAGGCGAACAAGGAGCAGGACGAGGACACCGGCGAGCAGGAGCAGTTCTCCTTCGAGGCGCTGGAGTCCGACGCGGTCTTCGACCGGGTCCTCTACAACAGCGCCGAGTTCGGCATGCAGGCGCACGCGGGGAGCGAAGAGGAGCAGGACTACCTCGGCATCCCCGGGCTGCTGGAGCCGGACCAGGTGCAGATGCTGCTGCAGAAGCGGCAGGCCCGGCAGATCGCGCACAGCAAGAAGCGGCCCGCCGAGGAGGCGGACCTGCTGGAGCTGCCTGCCGAGCGCCGCCCCGTGGTCACCCACAAGGAGCTGCTGGAGCTGCGGAAGCAGCTGAACACGCTGGTCAGCGCGTACGTGCACCAGAGCGGCAAGCCGCACGGGGTGATCCACAACGAGCTGCGCCGGGTGTGCGGCGGCCCGCCGAGCGCGGAGGCCACCGCCGGGCAGATCCGGGAGCGGATCAAGAAGGTCCAGGAGTGGGCCACGCGGATGCGGTGACGGACGGCGCGGGGCGCCCCCGACTCGGTATCGAGGCGCCCCCACGCCGGCCCCGCGCCGTCCACGCCGGTCTCACGGCCCGCCCCGCGCCCGTCCACGCCGGGACCAATGCGGATAGAGCGGTCAGCTGAGACCGGATTCTGGACGGACTCTTCCGCTGACCGGACTGGATCGCTACTGTCCCCGTCACGAACACGCCCCGTGGCAGCGCCGCCGCGGAGCGCAGCCGGTGCCGAACCGGCGGCCTCGTCAGCGCTGCCGTGGGACCGGCAGCGCGACCTCCCCCTAGAGCCGCCACTCACCCGAGGAGGGGGCGTCGTGACCGCGGAGACCTCCCAGACGCTGGACCGAGGACTGCGTGTCCTCAAGCTGCTCGCCGATACCGATCACGGCCTGACCGTCACCGAGCTCTCCAACAAGCTCGGCGTCAACAGGACCGTCGTCTACCGGCTGCTGGCCACCCTGGAACAGCACGCGCTGGTCCGCCGCGACATCGGCGGCCGGGCGCGGGTGGGGCTGGGCGTACTGCGCCTGGGCCGCCAGGTGCACCCCCTGGTCCGCGAGGCCGCGCTGCCCGCGCTGCGCTCGCTGGCCGAGGACCTCGGTGCCACGGCCCACCTCACGCTGGTCGACGGTATGGAAGCGCTGGCCGTCGCCGTCGTCGAGCCGACCTGGACGGATTACCACGTGGCGTACCGCGCCGGGTTCCGGCACCCGCTGGACCGCGGGGCCGCGGGCCGGGCCATCCTGGCCGCCCGGCAGGGCTGCACGGAGGGCGACGGGCTCGCGCTGACCCACGGCGAGCTGGAGGCCGGCGCGAGCGGCGCCGCGGCGCCGCTGCTCGGGGTGAGCGGCATCGAGGGCAGCGTCGGCGTGGTGCTCCTCGCCGACGCCGTACCGGAGCGGGTCGGCGCCCGCGTGGTCGAGGCGGCCAAGGAGGTGGCGGAGGCGCTGCGATGACGGTGGTCATCTAGGGTGGCGGGGTGTCCTCTCGCGCCCGCGCCCTGGCAGTCTGCTCCGCCCTCGTCATCGCGCTCCTCGCCGTCGCCGCCTTCGTGCCGCTGCCGTTCTCGATCGCCTACCCGGGGCCGGCCGCGAACGTGCTCGGCAAGCACAAGGGCGAGCCGGTCATCACCGTGCACGGCGCCAAGGCCCGGAAGACCAGCGGCGAGCTGCGGATGACGGCCATCGTCGCCACCGGCCCCCAGGTCTCGGCGCACGTGACGGACCTGCTCAAGGGCTGGTTCCGCCGCGACGAGGCCGTGATGCCGCGCGACGCGGTCTACCCGGTCGGCGACAGCACCGAAGAGGTCGCGAAGCACAACGCCGCGCAGATGAAGCAGTCGCAGGACGACGCGGTCGAGGCGGCCCTGCGCTATCTGCACCGCTCCCCGAAGGACGTACAGGTCGACCTGAAGCTGGCGGACGTGGGCGGCCCGAGCGCCGGCCTGATGTTCACGCTGGGGATCATCGACACGATCGACGGGGACGGCGCGGGCCACGACCTGACCGGCGGCCGGTCCATCGCCGGTACCGGCACGATCACCGCCGACGGCAAGGTCGGCCCGGTCGGCGGCGTGGCGCTGAAGACGCAGGCCGCGCACCGTGAGGGCGCGAAGTACTTCCTCGTGCCGCGCGCCGAGTGCTCCGACGCCCGCGCCAACCTCGCGAAGGACATGCGGCTGATCCCGGTCACCACGCTGACCGGCACGGTCGACGCGCTGAAGGCGCTGAACTCCGGCGGCAAGGTGCCCAGCTGCTGACAGCGCGGTGCCGGGCACCTCGTACCGCCGCAGGGCTCAGCCCGTCCCCTCCTTGATGAACCCCTCCTGCACCAGCCAGTCCTTCGCGACCTCGTGCGGGTCCTCGCCGTCCACGTCGACCTTGCCGTTGAGCCGCTGTGCCGTCTTGTTGTTCAGCGCCTTGGTGATCGGCGCGAGCACGTCCGCGATGGCCGGGTACTTCTTCATCGTCGGCGCGTACATCTGCGGCGCCGCGTTGTAGTTCGGGAAGAAGTGCTTGTCGTCCGCGAGCGTCTTCAGGCCCATCGCCTGGATGCGCCCGTCGGTCGTGTAGACCTCGCCGAAGGTGCAGCTGCCGCCCTTCTTGACCTGGGTGTAGATGACCCCGGCCGACATCCGCTTGATGTTCCCGGACGGGATCTTCAGGCCGTACTTCTTGACCATGCCGGGCAGGCCGTCGTTACGGGTCGCGAACTCGTTCTCCACGCACAGCGTGACCGCGTCCGGGTCCCGCTTCAGCAGCCCGGCCAGGTCCGAGAGGGTCGAGACGCCGTACTTCTTCTGGTCGGACGGCTTCAGCGCCAGCGCGTAGGTGTTGTTCAGCTCCGAGTACGGCAGCCAGACCAGGTTCTTCTTCTTGTCGGCGGCCTCCACCGCCTCCCACTGCTTGCGCTCGTCGGGGATGGGCTCGGTGTTGCCGAGGTAGGTGATCCAGCTCGTGCCCGTGTACTCGTAACTGCCGTCGGCCGTGCCGGAGGTCACCGCCTCGCGGGCGCCGATCGAGCCCTGGATGTTGGTCTTGTCCACGACCGTGGCGCCGGCCGCCTTCAGGGCCAGCCCCATGATCTGGCCGAGCACGATCTGCTCGGTGAACTCCTTCGAGGTCACGGTCAGCTGCGCGCCCTTCAGCGGCTGCCCCTCGTAGCCCGCGTCCTTGCCGGGCCTGACCTCGTCCGTCATCGGGCTGCCGCTGACCAGGCCGCAGCCGCCCAGCGCGAGCGCCGCGAGGAGCGCCCCGGCCGCCGCGAGAGCGGTGCTCCGGTACGTACGCCGGTTCCCCATCAGGCCGTCCCCTCCAGGCCGCGCGGCCGCAGCAGCAGTTCGACGAGCGATGCCAGCCAGTCGACCAGCAGGGCCAGTGCAATGGTCAGTACGGAACCCAGGACGAGCACCGGCATGCGCTGGGTGACGATGCCGGCCGAGATCAGGTCGCCCAGGCCCCCGCCGCCGCCGAACGTGGCGAGGGTGGCGGTGCCCACGTTCAGTACCAGCGCGTTGCGGATGCCGGCCAGGATCAGCGGTACCGCCAGCGGCAGTTCGACCTTGGTGAGCACGCCCAGCGGCGACATGCCGACGCCCCGGGCCGCCTCGGTGAGGGTGGGGTCGATGGCCTGCAGCCCGGCGATGGTGTTGGCCAGGACGGGCAGCACGGCATAGATGATCATGCCGATGATCGCGGCCCTGGGGCCGACGCCGAGCCAGATGACCAGCAGCACCAGCAGACCCAGTGCCGGGACGGCCTGGCCGAGGTTGGCCAGCGCCATCGCCGCCGGGGTGGCCCTGCGCAGCTTCGCCCGGGTCAGCGCGATGCCCAGCGGGATCGCGATGATCAGTACGAAGAAGGTGGAGACCGCGGTCAGCCAGATGTGCTGCCGCAGCGCCAGCCACACCTTGCCGTCGTCGACGGCCTGGTGGGCGATGGAGTCCAGGTGCGCGCCGCGGAACCACAGCCAGGTGGCGAGCAGCGCGGCGAGCAGGACGAACGGCAGGAAGGTGGCCTTCTGCCAGGTGATCCGGCGCTGCTCCTGTGCGGGCGGCGCCGGCGGCTCCTCGTCGCGCTCGCCGCCGCGCACCTCGTCCCGGAAGGCCAGCCCCATGACCTCGTGCTCGCCCGGCGGCCGGGTGTCCCGCGGGGTCCGCTCCTCGCGGCGGCTCATGCCGAGGCCCCGTGGGCGCTGTCGGTGCCCTCCTGCTCCCGGTGGGTCTGGTGGGCGCGCTGCTCCTCCAGCTCGTGCCGGTGCTCGATGGCGTCCAGCCGGTCGGCGTCCAGCAGCTCGTGGACGTTGTTCATCAGCGTCTCCATGTCGACGACGCCGGTGTACTCGCCGCGCCGTCCGGTGACCGCGACCCGGCCGGTGTTGTCGGTGAGTACCGCCTCCAGCGCGTCCCGCAGCGTGGCGTCCCGGGTGACCGTGTCGTGCACCAGCGTGCCGGCCCGGGCGAGCGAGCCCTTGGCGAGCGTGAGGTCGCCGCGGCGCAGCCACTTGTACGGCCGGTTGTGCCGGTCCAGCAGCAGCAGTTCGTTGCTGGCGCCGTCGCGCAGCTTGTCGAAGATGGACTGCAGCGGGTCCTCGATGGTGGCGGTGGGGAAGTCGACGATCTCCACGTCGCGGACGCGGGTGAGGTTCAGCCGCTTCAGGGCAGCGCCCGCGCCCACGAAGCCGGACACGAAGTCGTCGGTGGGGTTGGTGAGGATGGCCTCGGGGGTGTCGAACTGGGCGATGTGCGAGCGCTCGCGCAGTACGGCGATCCGGTCGCCGAGCTTGATGGCCTCGTCGAAGTCGTGGGTGACGAAGACGATCGTCTTGTGCAGCTCGTGCTGGAGCCGGATCAGCTCGTCCTGGAGGTGGTCGCGGGTGATCGGGTCGACCGCGCCGAACGGCTCGTCCATCAGGAGTACGGGCGGGTCGGCGGCGAGCGCGCGGGCCACGCCGACGCGCTGCTGCTGGCCGCCGGAGAGCTGGCGCGGATAGCGGCCGTGGAACTCGCGGGGGTCCAGGCCGACCAGGTCCAGCATCTCCTCGACCCGGTTCTTGATCTTCGCCCGGGACCAGCCGACCATCTTCGGTACCAGTGCGATGTTCTGGGCGACCGTCATGTGCGGGAAGAGGCCGGAGGACTGGATGGCGTAGCCGACCTTCCGGCGCAGCCGGACCGGGTCCATGTCGGTGACGTCCTCGTCGCCGATCCTGATGCGGCCCGAGGTGGGCTCGATCAGCCGGTTGATCATCTTCAGGGTGGTGGACTTGCCGCACCCGGAGGGCCCGACGAGGATCACGATCTCGCCGGCCTTGATGTCCATGGTGACGTCGTCCACCGCCGGGACCGCACTGCCCGGATAGCGCTTGGTGAGGTCTTCCAGCTGGATGGCGGCGCCCGTTGTGGTCTGCTCAGGCACGGATCCCCCTGGGGATGGTGAGGCGTCCGATGAGGACGTAGGCGGCGTCGAAGAGGAGCGCGAGTACCACGATGCCGAGGGTCCCCGCGAGGACCTGGTTCAGCGCGTTGGCGCTGCCCAGGGAGGCGATGCCGCGGAAGATCTCGTTGCCGAGGCCGGGGCCGGAGGCGAACGCGGCGATCGCGGCGATGCCCATCAGCATCTGGGTGGCGACCCGGATGCCGGTCAGGATGGGCGGCCAGGCGAGCGGCAGTTCGACCTTGAACAGCCGGGCGGCCCGGGACATGCCGATGCCCTTCGCCGCGTCGACCAGCGTGGGGTCCACCCCGCGCAGGCCGACGACGGCGTTACGGACGATCGGCAGCAGCCCGTACAGGGTGAGGGCGACGACCGTGGGCGCGACGCCCAGGCCGACGATGGGGATGAGCAGGCCGATCATGGCCAGCGAGGGGATGGTCAGGATCGTCGCGGTCGCGGTGGTGGCGAGGTTGCCCACCCACTCGCTGCGGTAGGTGAGGACGCCGATGAGCACCCCGATGAGGGTGGCGAGGACCATGCACTGGAACACCGCGCTGGCGTGCTGATACGTGTCGATCAGCAGCTGGGTGTGCCGGCCGGCGACGTACTCCCAGAAGCTCACTCGGCGTCTCCTCGGTCAGTCCCCCGACGCCTGTTGCACCAGGGGGATGATGCGCAGCCGAACCGGATTTTCCATGACAATCGCGGTCGAGGCCCGCATGATGCCATCAAAGCCGACAACCCGGTCGATGACACGTTGCAGATCGGCGTTGGAACGTGCAACCAATCTGCAGAGCATGTCCCCATGTCCAGTCGTTGTATGCAGCTCAAGGACCTCAGGGACGGTTGCCAAATGGTTACGAACGTCCGCCCCTTGGCCCTGTTTGATCTCCAAGGTGGCGAAAGCGGTCACCGGGTAACCCAGTGCCGCCGGATCCACGTCAGGACCGAATCCGCGGATCACTCCATTGGACTGAAGCCGGTCCAGTCGCGCCTGCACCGTGCCGCGCGCGACGCCGAGCCGCCGCGACGCCTCCAGTACGCCGATCCGCGGCTCCTCCGCGAGCAGCTGGATCAGCCGGCCGTCCAGATGATCGATCGCCATAAAGCCCCTTCCGATGGTCATGCTGTACAGATCGCCCGAGAGTACTGGCCGGTCGCTGATCAATATGCGCAGACGAAACGCAAACTGTTGCGCACCTTGTGGTTCGGAGGGAATCTGCCGCCATGACTGAGACCATCGATCATTCACCCGGTACGGCAGCGCAGGCGGACCCCTTCCCGGTGAAGGGGATGGACGCCGTCGTCTTCGCCGTCGGCAACGCCAAGCAGGCCGCGCACTACTACTCCACGGCCTTCGGCATGAAGCGCGTCGCGTACTCAGGCCCGGAGAACGGCAGCCGCGAGACCGCCTCCTACGTCCTGGAGTCCGGCGGCGCCCGCTTCGTCTTCACCTCCGTCATCAAGCCCACGACCGAGTGGGGCCGCTTCCTCGCCGACCACGTCGCCGCGCACGGTGACGGCGTGATCGACCTGGCCATCGAGGTCCCCGACGCCCGCGCCGCGTACGCCTACGCGGTCGAGCACGGCGCGCGCGGCATCGAGGAGCCGTACGACGCCAAGGACGAGCACGGCACGGTCGTGCGCGCGGTCATCGCGACGTACGGCAACACCCGGCACACCCTCGTGGAGCGCTCCGGCTACGACGGTCCGTATCTGCCGGGCTTCGTCGCGGCCGACCCGATCGTCGAGCCGCCGAGCAAACGTTTCTTCCAGGCGATCGACCACTGCGTCGGCAACGTCGAGCTCGGGAAGATGAACGAGTGGGTGGCCTTCTACAACAAGGTCATGGGCTTCACGAACATGAAGGAGTTCGTCGGCGACGACATCGCCACCGAGTACTCCGCGCTGATGTCCAAGGTCGTCGCGGACGGCACCCGCAAGGTCAAGTTCCCGATCAACGAGCCCGCGATCGCGAAGAAGAAGTCGCAGATCGACGAGTACCTGGAGTTCTACGGCGGCGCCGGCGTCCAGCACATCGCGCTCGCCACCAACGACATCGTCGCCACGGTGCGTGCGATGCGTGCGGCCGGCGTGGAGTTCCTGAACACCCCCGACTCGTACTACGACACGCTCGGCGAGTGGGCGGGCGAGACCCGCGTCCCCGTCGAGACGCTCCGCGAGCTGAAGATCCTCGTCGACCGTGACGAGGACGGGTACCTGCTCCAGATCTTCACCAAGCCGGTCCAGGACCGCCCGACCGTCTTCTTCGAGATGATCGAGCGGCACGGCTCGATGGGCTTCGGCAAGGGCAACTTCAAGGCCCTCTTCGAGGCGATCGAGCGCGAGCAGGAGAAGCGCGGGAATCTGTAACCGCCCAGCCGGGCCCGGGTGTTCCGCCCGGGCCCGGCGGAACGCGTCGCACGGCGGAAAGTCACTTCCACAATCTTCCGTGTATGCAAGATAGATGCAAGGCTGACGCCATGGATCTCATCGCACAGCTGCGCGCCGGACTCCCCGAAGAGGCGGTCCTCACCGACCCCGACGTCACCGGTTCCTACGCCAACGACATGGCCAGCTTCTGCGAAGCCGGCACTCCCGCCGTCGTCGTCCTGCCGCGCACCGTCGAGCAGGTCCAGCACGTCATGCGCACCGCCACCGAGCTGCGCGTACCCGTCGTTCCGCAGGGCTCCCGCACCGGCCTGTCGGGCGCCGCCAACGCCTCCGACGGCTGCATCGTCCTCTCGCTCATCAAGATGGACCGGATCCTGGAGATCAATCCCGTCGACCGGATCGCGGTCGTCGAGCCCGGCGTCATCAACGCCACCCTCTCCCGGGCCGTGAACGAGCACGGCCTGTACTACCCGCCGGACCCCTCCAGCTGGGAGATGTGCTCCATCGGCGGCAACATCGGCACCGCGTCCGGCGGCCTGTGCTGCGTGAAGTACGGCGTCACCGCCGAGTACGTGCTCGGCCTGGACGTGGTGCTCGCCGACGGCCGGCTGCTGCAGACCGGCCGGCGCACCGCCAAGGGCGTGGCCGGCTACGACCTCACCCGGCTCTTCGTCGGCTCCGAGGGCAGCCTCGGCGTCGTCGTGCGCGCCGTCCTCGGACTGCGGCCCGAGCCGCCGCAGCAGCTCGCGCTGGCGGCGGAGTTCCCCTCCACGGACGCCGCGTGCGCGGCCGTCTGCGAGATCATGGCCCGCGGCCACGCCCCCTCGCTGCTGGAGCTGATGGACCGTACGAGCATCCGCGCGGTCAACGCGATGGCCAACATGGGCCTGCCGGACTCCACCGAGGCGCTGCTGCTCGCGGCCTTCGACAGCCCGGACCCGTCCGCCGACCTGGCCGCCGTCGGCGCGCTGTGCGAGGCCGCGGGCGCCACCGAGGTCGTCCCCGCCGAGACCGCCGCCGAGTCCGATCTGCTGCTCCAGGCCCGCCGGCTCACCCTCACCGCGCTCGAAGCGGTGAAGACGGCCACCATGATCGACGACGTCTGCGTACCCCGCTCCCGCCTCGCCGACCTGCTCAACGGCTGCGCCGCCATCGCCGAGAAGTACGACCTCACCATCGGCGTCTGCGCGCACGCGGGCGACGGCAACACCCACCCCACCGTCTGCTTCGACGCGGCCGACCCCGACGAATCCCGGCGGGCCCGCGAGTCCTTCGACGAGATCATGGGGCTCGGCCTGGAGCTGGGCGGCACGATCACCGGCGAACACGGCGTCGGCATACTGAAGAAGGACTGGCTGGCCCGCGAACTGGGCCCGGTCTCACTGGAATTGCACCGCGGCATCAAGCAGGTCTTCGACCCGCTCGGGCTGTTGAACCCCGGGAAGGTCTTCTGACGACGGCCGCTCGGCGGCACTGTCAGTGGCAGGCTCTACAGTCCAGTCATGGACTCCGCACTGTCATGGGTGGCCCTCGTCATCCTCGTCTTCGTTCTCGCCATCTCCCTGCCGGACGGCCGGCACCGGAGGCTGGAGCGCCGGCTGCGCGAGCTCGACCGCAAGCTGGACCTGCTGCTCGACCACCACGGCATCGCCGACGAGCGGCCCGGGATGGCCGAGGTGGACGAGCTGCTCCGCCGTGACCGCAAGGTCGAGGCGATCAAGCGGTACCGACAGCTGACGGGCGCCGGGCTGGCCGAGGCCAAGCAGGCGGTCGAGGCGCGAATACGCTGACCGCCCGGTCGCCCTGTGGCCCCGGCGGGCCCGCGGGCGGAGGATGGGCCCGACGACCGTCCATCGCCGGAAAGCCCGACGCAGGGAGCGAGAGCGCCGATGGCACAGACCGCAGAACCCGCAGCGAAGAGCAGGGAGTACGACGTCGTGGTGCTGGGCGCGGGCCCGGTCGGGGAGAACGTCGCCGACCGCGCGCACGCCCTCGGCCTGAGCGCCGTCATCGTGGAGAACGAGCTGGTCGGCGGCGAATGCTCGTACTGGGCGTGCATGCCGTCCAAGGCGCTGCTGCGGCCGGTCACCGCGCGCGCCGACGCTCGCCGGGTGCCCGGCCTGCAGGACGCGGTGGCCGGGCCGCTCGACGCCCGCGCCGTGTTCGCCCATCGCAACGCCTTCACCTCGCACTGGAAGGACGACGGCCAGGTCGAGTGGCTGGACTCGGCCGGCATCGACCTCGTGCGCGGCCGGGGCCGGCTGGCCGGGCCCAAACGGGTGATCGTCGATGATGGCGTCGAACTCACCGCCCGGCAGGCCGTCGCGGTCTGCACGGGCAGCCGCGCGGCGCTCCCCGGGCTGCCGGGCCTGGACACCGCCAAGCCCTGGACCAGCCGCGAGGCGACCAGCGCGCAGTCGGTGCCGGAGCGCCTCGCGGTGGTCGGCGGCGGCGTGGTCGCCGTGGAGATGGCGACCGCCTTCCAGGCGCTGGGCTCCCGGGTCACGATGCTCGTACGGGGCTCCGGCCTGCTGGAGCGGATGGAAGCGTTCGCCGGTGAGCTGGTGGCAGAGGCCCTGAAGGAGGGCGGCGCCGACATCCGCATGGGCACCTCCGTCGAGGAGGTGCACCGCCCCGCCCCGGACGGCCCGGTCACCCTCACCACCAGCGGCGGCGACCGGATCGAGGCGGACGAGGTGCTCTTCGCCACGGGACGTGCGCCGCGCACCGACGATCTCGGCCTGGAGACGGTGGGCCTGGAGCCGGGCAGCTGGCTGGAGGTGGACGACAGCTGCCGCGTGACGGCGGTCGACGGGGGCTGGCTGTACGCGGTCGGGGACGTCAATCACCGCGCCCTCCTCACCCACCAGGGCAAGTACCAGGCCCGGATCGCGGGCGCGGCCATCGCGGCGCGCGCCCAGGGCGTACCCCTCCTGGAGACCGACCCCTGGGGCGCGCACGCCGCGACCGCCGACACCGCCGCCGTCCCGCAGGTGGTCTTCACCGACCCCGAGGCGGCCTCGGTCGGGCTGACCGCGGAGGAGGCCGAGCGCGCGGGCCACCGCGTCCGCAGCGTCGACGTCGACCTGGGCGGCGTGGCGGGCGCGAGCCTGTACGCGGACGGGTACCGCGGCCGCGCCCGGATGGTCGTCGACCTGGACCGCGAGGTGCTGCTCGGCGCCACCTTCGTCGGCCCGGGCATCGGCGAGCTGCTGCACTCCGCGACGGTCGCGGTGGCAGGCGAGGTCCCCGTCTCCCGCCTCTGGCACGCCGTCCCCGCCTATCCGACGATCAGCGAGGTGTGGCTGCGGCTGCTGGAGACGTACCGGGGCTGAGTGCCCCGTAGAGGGGGCGCGGTCAGACGGCGTCCGGGTCCTCGCCCGTCATCGCGGCGGCGATCCGCAGGTAGGGCGCGGCCTCGGCGTCGCGGCCCTGGCGCTGGAGAGTACGCCCGAGCATCAGCTGGGCGTAGCTCTCGACGGGGTCCCGTTCCAGGACCGCGCGCAGCTCCGCCTCCGCGCGCCAGAGTCGCGCGGAGTGGTAGTAGGCACGGGCGAGGAGCAGCCGCGGCGCGACCAGCTCGGGCACCTCGTCGACGAGGCCCTCGAGGATCTGCGCCGCGGTCGTGTAGTCCTTGGCGTCGAAGAAGAGGCCCGCACGGTCCCAGCGCTCGGCGGGGGAGCCGTGCGTGTAGTACGTCTCGGTCATGGTGTCGGCAACGCACGGGAGTGGTTGAACATTCCACTATGTTGCCGGGGTGGCTCCGCACGTACTACGCGCCGCTCTCCGGCGACTCGTCCGACGGCCACGGGTCGCGCAGCCACAGCTCGTCGCGCGCGGCCGGCGCCAGCAGCTCGCTCAGCCCTTTGTCGATACCGAGGTGGTCCTCCTCGGTGCCCGGCGGCACCAGCCGCAGCGTGCGCTCCAGCCACGCCGAGACCGCGGTGGCCGGCGCCTCCAGCAGCGCGTCGCCGTCCGGCGAGCTCAGCGCCATGCAGACCAGGCTGCGCCCGTCGAGCTTGGTCGGCCACACCCGCACGTCCCCGTGGCCGCACGGCCGGAAGACGCCCTCCACGAGCAACTCGCGGGCGAACGTCCAGTTGACGGGGGAGTCGGAGCCGATGTGGAAGGCGACGTGGACGGCATAGGGGTCGTCGGTACGGTAGGTCAGCCGGGCCGGCACCGCGACGCTGCGCTCCGGCGACAGCACCAGACCCAGTTCCAGCTCTCGTTCCACCACGGTGTGCATGAGTCACGCCTCTCTACGTTCCGGTGCGGGCACCCCGTGAACAACCGCCCGCACAGGGATAGAGGCCGTAGCTCCCGGACCATTACGCGACTTCGTACAACTTTTTTCAAAACCCCCTTCCGAGGGGTCCGGTGCCCGGACATACCCGGCGATCACCCCCCGTCTGATAGATGTGGTCGCTGCGTTGCGGCAGACTGCACTAGCTCCACCATCGTCAGCCCCTCCACGGCCTGAACACAGATACGGGATTTGGACATGAGCGCGCCTTCGTCAGGATCCGCCGGCGGCAGCCCCACGCCTGGGTACTACCCGGATCCGTCCATCCCCGGCTACATCCGGTACTGGAACGGCGCCTCCTGGGTGCCCGGCACCAGCCGGCCGGCGCCGGCCGACGGCGAGGAGATGCCGGCCCCGCCGGCGGGTGCCGCGGCCGAGCCGGGTCCGGCAGCGTCGTCCGCCGCCGGGCAGCCGCCCGCCGCCGAGGAGACCGGACCGGTCTTCTTCGACGAGGAAGAGGACTCCGGACAGGTCGACGGGGAGGACCCCGGCGGCACCGCGCTCGCGACGCGCGACCGCGGCGAGGTGGACGCCTCGTCCGCCGCCACCGCGTGGGACGACCCGCAGCGGCTGCACGGCACGGGCCCCGACGCGGGCGCCTCCTGGCAGGCCGACGCCTCCCGCCAGGCCGGCTTCGGCGGCGAGCAGGACCAGATGGTGTCCTGGGGCTCGGTCCCGCCGCAGCGCGAGGGCGCGGCGCCGGGCGCACCGGCCGAGGCCCAGCCGTGGGGCGACGCGCAGGAAGGTTCCGGTCAGGAGCGTCCGCGCCCGGATGGCGCCGCCGAAGTTCCCAAGGACGGCACCATGGCCATCCGCGCGGTGGGCCCC
>NZ_NHSG01000143.1:0-16251 GCF_020024005.1 Streptomyces purpurogeneiscleroticus | reverse complement strand
GGGCTGGGGGAGCGCGACCCGCTGAGCGCCCTGGTCGCGCACGGGACGATGCTGCAGGACCTGCTCGGGGTGCCCAGCGCGATCAATGTGCTGTGGACCCTCTCGTACGAGATGGTGTTCTACTTCCTGGTCGCGGCGCTCTTCGCGGTGCGGCTGCACCGGCGCTCGGCGCCGGTGGCCCTGGGCCTGGCCGCGCTCGGCATCGCGGCCGGCGGGGTGCTGCCCGTCGCGGCGCTGACGCGGGGGCTGGGCGGCACCACGGTGATCGCGGCGACCGCGCTCGGGGCGGCCGTCGCGCTGTGCGCCGTGGCCTCGGGGCGGGCGCCGTGGAACCGGGCCGGTGCGCTGCTCGGGGGCGCGCTGGCCGCGGTCCTGCTCCTCTTCAACGGCCGTATCCCGCCCTGGCAGGGGATCGCGCTGCTGTCCCTGATGTTCACCGGGACCGTGCTGTACCGGATGGAGCGCGGGCAGCTCGGCAGGGCCGCCGGGCTGACCGTGGCCGTTACCGTGCTCGCGGCCGGTGTGCTCTCCGCCGCGCTGCACATCGGTTCCCGCCCGGACGCGGTCACCGGCGGCGGCGACCCGGAGTCCGCCGTGCGGATCTGGGCGGTCACGACCGGGCTCGCGCTGCTCACGTTCGGCGCGGCGATGGCCCTGCGGCGGCACCGCGTACCGCGCTGGCTCGCCCACTGCGGCGTGCTCAGCTACTCGCTCTACCTCCTGCACCCGCTCGTCCTGGAGGTGTGCGACCTGGCCGTGCCGTGGCAGCAGCACGACACGCCGCTGCTCATGGCCGCCTACCTCGCCCTGCTGCTGCCGCTGGCCATGCTCGCGTACCGGCTGGTCGAACTGCCGGCCCAGCGCGTGGGACGGGTGCTCACGGGACCGCTGGGCGGCCTCCCGCTGCCCCGGGGCGAGCAGCGCGGGGCACGGCCGGCCGCCCTGGGGTGACGCGTGCGGTGACGCACCGTCGGTTGCGCCGCGCGAGCTGACGCAACGTCAGCGTCCGCGGATCGCCGCGTCCAGATGCACCCGCAGCGCCGCGTTCACCGCGTCGGGCCGCTCGGTCCCCGCCAGATGGGCGGCGCCCGCGACCTCGACGAGGGCCGCGCCGGGCACCCCGTCGGCGATCTCCCGGGCGTGCGCGGGCGGGGTCGCCGGGTCCTGGCGCCCGGCGACGACGAGCGTGCGCGCGGCAACCGACCACAGCTCGGACCGCACGTCGTAGCCGGCCAGCGCGTCGCAGCAGGCCGCGTACCCGGCCCGGTCCGATGCGGCGAGATCGCCCAGCAGGGCGGTGCCGCGCGGGCCCGCCGCCGTACCGGGATCGGCGAACCAGCGCCCCGGCGTCGCCTGCAGCAGTGCCGCCGTACCGTGCTCGCGCACCGAAGCGGCGCGCTCCCGCCAGCCCGCCGGATCGCCGAAGCGGGCCGAGGAGCAGATCATCGCGAGCGAGGCGAGCCGGTCGGGGTGGTGCACGGCCAGGTACGCGCCGATCGCGCCGCCGAGCGAGATCCCGGCGTAGTGGAAGGTGCGCCGGCCGTGGTGATCGGCCATGTCCAGCACGAGCCGGGCGAGGTCCGCGACGGTCGTGCTGCCGGGGGCCGGATCCCGCAGCACGTCGACGGGCGTCCTGCCGTGCCCCGGCAGGTCGAAGCGGAGTACCCGGTGGGTGCGGGTGAGTTCGGCCAGCTGCGGCTCCCAGACGGCGAGCGAGGTGCCGAGGGACGGCCCGAGGATGAGCGGCGGAGCGTCCTCCGGGCCGTCCAGCACATGGTGGGGCAGCGACGTCACGGGCCCTCCTGCGTGTGCGTCGCGAGCAGCCGTACGGACGCGTCCGTACGCGCGACGATCTCCTCCGGCGGGACGCCCGGCGCCGTCTCCACCAGCACGAGACCGTCCTCCGTCACGTCCAGGACGCCGAGGTCGGTGATGATCCGGTGCACGCAGCCCTTGCCGGTCAGCGGCAGTGAGCAGTCCTCGACGATCTTCGGGCTGCCGTCCTTGGCGGTGTGGTCCATGACCACGACCACCCGGCGGGCGCCGTGCACGAGGTCCATCGCGCCGCCCATGCCCTTGACCATCTTCCCCGGGATCATCCAGTTCGCCAGGTCGCCGCGGGCCGAGACCTGCATCGCGCCGAGGATCGCGGTGTCGATGTGACCGCCGCGGATCATCCCGAAGGAGAGCGCGGAGTCGAAGAACGCCGCGCCGGGGAGGACCGTGACCGTCTCCTTGCCCGCGTTGATCAGGTCCGGGTCGACCTCGTCCTCGGTGGGGTACGGGCCGACGCCCAGCAGCCCGTTCTCGGACTGCAGCACCACGTCCACGCCGTCGGGCAGATAGCTGGGCACCAGCGTGGGCAGCCCGATGCCGAGGTTCACATAGTCGCCGTCGCGCAGCTCGCGCGCGGCCCGCGCGGCCATCTCTTCCCTGGTCCAGCCCATCAGGCGCGCACCGTCCTTCGTTCGACCTGCTTGTCCGCCGCCTGAGCGGGCGTCAACTGGACCACTCGCTGGACGAACACGCCCGGCAGCTGCACCTCGTCCGGGTCCAGCGCGCCCGGCTCGACCAGCTCCTCCACCTCCGCGACGGTGACCTTGCCGGCCATCGCCGCGAGCGGGTTGAAGTTGCGTGCCGCCTTGTGGAAGACGAGGTTGCCGTGCCGGTCGCCCTTCGCGGCCCGCACGAGCGCGAAGTCGGTGGTGATCCCGCGCTCCATCACATACGGCACGCCGTCGAACTCGCGTACCTCCTTGGGCGGCGACGCCTTGGCCACCGAGCCGTCCGGTCCGTACCGCAGCGGCATGCCGCCGTCCGCGACGTCCGTACCCACCCCGGCCGGGGTGAAGAACGCCGGGATGCCGCAGCCGCCGGCCCGCAGCCGCTCGGCGAGCGTGCCCTGCGGGGTGAGCTCCAGCTCCAGCTCCCCGGCGAGGTACTGGCGGGCGAACTCCTTGTTGTTGCCGACGTAGGAGCCGGTCACCCGGGCGATCCGGCCGGCGGCGAGCAGGATGCCCAGGCCGCCGCCGTCCACGCCGCAGTTGTTGGAGACCACGCCCAGCCCGCCGGCGCCGTTCTCGTACAGCGCCCGGATCAGCACGTCGGGGACGCCGCTGAGCCCGAAACCGCCGACGGCGAGCGAGGCGCCGTCCCGTACGTCCGCCACCGCTTCAGCGGCGGTGGCCACGACCTTGTCCATGACCGCTCCGTCAGGCGTTGATGTCGGAGGGGTGCACGGCCAGCGGCGTCACCTCTAGGGACATGTACGGGAAGAGCGGCAGGCCCCAGAGGATGTCGTGCAGCTCGTCGTTGGATTCGACGTCGAAGACGCTGAGGTTGGAGTACTGGCCGACGCACCGCCAGATGTGCGGCCACTTCCCGGCCTTCTGGAGCTCCTGCGAGTACGCCTTCTCGCGGGCGATCGTGTCGGCCCGCACCTCGGGGTCCAGGTCCGCGGGGATCGCGACGTCCATCTTCACTGCGAACAGCATGCGGTTCAGCTCCGGTCCATGACGAAGTGGTACGTGACCTCGTTGCCCGCGCCGCTCGCGGCGGGCTTCGGGTCGAGGATCAGCTCGGGCTTCACGGCCGAGGCGATGTCGTCCTCGACGTGGCTGCCGCCCTGGAAGTACAGCTGGGTGGTGATCAGCTGGTGCCCTGCCGCGGACACCTTCAGGTGCAGGTGGGCGGGGCGCCAGGCGTGCCACCCGGCGGCGGCGATCAGCTTGCCGCAGGAGCCGTCGGTGGGGATCTGGTAGGGCGCGGGCTGGATCGTGTGGATCTTGAAGTTGCCCTGATTGTCGGCGATGACGGTGCCGCGCAGGTTCCACTCCGGCAGACCCGGCGCGTACTGCGAGTACAGGCCGTCGTCGTCGGCGTGCCACATCTCCACGTGCGCGCCGGCCAGCGGCTTGCCCTCGACGTCGGTGACCTGCCCCTGGAAGAGGAGCGGGGTGCCCGCCTCGTTCTCGCGCATCGGCAGGGTCGTCTCCGCCTCGTGCTGCGGCGAGTCGGGGACGTAGTAGGGGCCCTCGATGGTGCCCTTGCTGCCCTCGCGGTTCTCGTTCGCGACCTCCTCGACGACGTGCTCGATCCACACGTCGAGGAAGAGCGGCCACTCGCCGTCCTGGCCGACGCCGATCAGCCACGCCTTCAGCGCGTCGTACTCCTCGTAGGTGACCTTGTGGCGGCGGATGACGTCGTGGACCGCCGAAATCACCTCGGTGGCAAGAGTGTTGACGCGCTCCTTGCTGGAGGCGGCCCCGGACCGCTGCTTCTGCCGGAACGCCTCGGTCGCCGAAGCGCCGGACGCGGCGGCGGTGGCCTGAGTGGTGTCGGTCATGGCTCTGCTCCTCTTGTCGTTCAGGTGACTTGTCGTTCAGCTGTCCTGGCGGTACCGGGCCAGCTTTTCCGGGTCCAGTTCGATGCCGAGCCCGGCGCTCTCGCGGACGCGCAGCGTGCCGTCCTCGATCCGCAGCGGCTCGGCCAGCAGGTCGTCGCTCATGTCGAGGAAGTTGGACAGTTCCCCGGCCCGACGGGACGTCAGCTCGTACGCCGATCCGAAGACCGCGGTGCACAACGTGCCGATCTGCCCGTCGATCTGATTGCCCATCACGGCCTCCACGCCCAGCCCCTCGCAGAGGTGGTGCACGCGCTGGGAGTACGTGAAGCCGGTACGGGCCGTCTTGATGCTGATGGCGGTCGCCGAGCCGCCGAGCAGCTCGCGGGTCACCTCGCCGGGGCGGGTGGCGCTCTCGTCCGCGACGAAGGGGATGTCGGTGTGCGAGACCAGCCAGCGGCGGCCCATGACGTCGTCGGCGGGGCACAGCTCCTCGGCGAGCGTCAGGTCCAGGCCGTCCATGGCGCGCAGCGCGCGGGCCGACTCCGACGCGGTCCAGCCGCGGTTGCCGTCGATGTACAGCTCCACCTCGTCGCCCAGTCCCTCGCGCAGCGCCCGGCACGCCTCGACGTCGAGCATGAAGGGGCGGCGGCCGACCTTCACCTTGAAGGTGGTGATGCCGTACGTGTCGCGGACGCGCTGCGCCTCGGCGACCATCTGCTCCGGCGGCGCGAAGCCGACCATGTGCGAGACCCGCATCCGGTCGCCGTAGCCGCCGAGCAGTTCGGTGACCGGGATGCCGAGCGACTGCCCGATGATGTCCCACAGGGCCATGTCCACGGCGGACTTGGCGGCCGGATTGGCCACCGTACGGTTCAGCCGGGCATGGACCGCTTCGCGGGCGGTCGGCGGCAGGCCCAGGATCTGCGGTGCGAAGACCTTCTCGATCACCGCGACGATGGACTCCTGGGTCTCGCCGTAGGTGAAGGGCCTCGGCGGCGCCTCGGCGGTGCCGGTCACTCCCTCGTCCGTGTGGATCCGTACGAGAACGTGCTCGGCGGTGTGCACCTCCCCGCTCGCGAAGCGGAGCGGTTTGGTGTACGGGATGGCGAACGGGATCGCCTCAACTGCGGTGATTTTCATGAGAGTCCTCGATGGGTGCTGCCGCTTCGAACACGTCGTGCGACTCCAGGACGCCGATCAGCGTCTCCAGCAGGGGAGAGGCGTCGTTCTCGCGCCAGGCGAGGGCGAGTCCGACGGTCTCCGCGTCCCGGACGGGCTTGAAGACGACGCCGTCGCGGGAGACCGAGCGGACGGAGTCGGGGAGCAGGGCGATCCCCAGGCCGGCGGCGACGAGCGCCAGCGCGGTCGAGGTCTCGGTGACATCGTGTGCGCAGTGCGGGTAGTAGCCCGCCGCGAGGCAGCTCCTGGTGACCGCGTCATTGACGACGGAGCGGGAGTTGACCGCGTACATGATGAAGTTCTCGTGGCGCAGCTGGGCGACCTCGGCGCTCTCCGCGTCGCTCAGCCAGTGGTCCTCGGGGACCGCCAGGACCAGCGGCTCCCGGGCGACCTCCCGGCAGACGATGCCCTCCTGCCGGACCGGCGGCCGGAGCATGCCCACGTCGAGACGGTTCTCGGTGAGGGCCAGCTCCTGTGCCGGGGTCAGCAGCTCGGTCTGGATCTCCAGCGCCACCCCCGGCATCTCCTCCTTGACCAGCCGGGCGATCTCCGGGAGCTGCCGGTAGCAGGCGGTCCCGGTCAGCCCGAGCCGCAGGATGCCCTCCGCGCCCTTCGCGAAGCGCCGCACGCGGGTGGTGGCCTCGTCGACGGACTGCAGGATGCGCAGCGCGTCGGTACGGAAGACCTCGCCGGCCCCGGTCAGGGCCACCTGGCGGGTGGTGCGGGTGAAGAGCTCGACCCCGAGATCCGCCTCCAGCTGCCGGATCGCCTGGGACAGCGGGGGCTGTGCCATGTGCAGGTTCTCCGCGGCCCGGCCGAAGTGACGGGTCTCGGCGACGGCGACGAAATAGCGCAGGTGGCGCAGTTCCATGAGGGCCTCCTTGGCTTCCTGGCCGCCGGATGCGGCTCATCGTAGGCAGCGGTTCTCAGACGAGAGAAATACTCTTTTCCCGTCGATTGATATGCAAGGAATATGGATGAGGCCCTGGGTGAACCCTGGGGAAATGCCCGGGGTGGCGACTTAACCGCCCTGTCATGGTGCTGAAAAGCGGACGTGAGCCCCAGGACGGGGGCCGTGCACGCAGGTTTGGAGGGACCATGACGCAGACGTCGGCCGGTACCCGGGCGATCCTGGACGACGCCCTGGTGGAGGACGAGGAGAACGGCATCCACCGGGCGCGCCGGAAGATCTTCACGGACGAGGAGATCTTCGAGCTGGAGATGAAGCACATCTTCGAGGGCAACTGGGTGTACCTCGCCCACGAGACGCAGATCCCCGAGGTGGGCGATTACTTCACGACGTACATCGGCCGCCAGCCGGTGGTGCTCTCGCGGAGCAAGGACGGCGAGCTCAACGCCCTGATCAACGCCTGCAGCCACCGCGGCGCGATGCTCTGCCGCCGCAAGACGGACAACCGCACCACCTTCACCTGTCCGTTCCACGGCTGGACCTTCAACAACTCCGGCAAGCTGCTGAAGGTCAAGGACGGTCGCGGCGCCGGCTACCCGGAGCAGTTCAACAAGGACGGCTCGCACGACCTGACGAAGGTCGCCCGCTTCGAGAACTACCGCGGCTTCCTCTTCGGCAGCCTCAACCCGGACGTCCTGCCGCTCACCGAGCACCTCGGCGAGGCCACCAAGATCATCGACATGATCGTGGACCAGTCCCCGGAGGGCCTGGAGGTGCTGCGCGGCTCCTCCACCTACACCTACGACGGAAACTGGAAGGTGCAGGCGGAGAACGGCGCCGACGGCTACCACGTCTCGGCCACCCACTGGAACTACGCGGCCACCACGGCCCGCCGTTCCTCCGGCGAGTCCGCCAACGACACCAAGAACATGGACGCCGGCAGCTGGGCCCGCCAGAAGGGCGGCTACTACTCCTTCGAACACGGCCATCTGCTGCTGTGGACCCGCTGGGAGGACCCGTCCAACCGCTCGCTGAACGAGCGCCGGGACGAGCTGGTCGCGGAGTTCGGCGAGGACAAGGCCAACTGGATGATTGAGTACTCGCGCAATCTGTGCCTGTACCCGAACGTCTATCTGATGGACCAGTTCAGCTCCCAGATCCGGCACTTCCGCCCGATCTCCGTGGACAAGACCGAGGTCACGATCTACTGCATCGCCCCCAAGGGTGAGAGCGCCGAGGCCCGCGCCAACCGCATCCGCCAGTACGAGGACTTCTTCAACGCCACCGGCATGGCCACCCCGGACGACCTGGAGGAGTTCCGCTCCTGCCAGAAGACCTACCTGGCCGAGGCCGCGCCCTGGAACGACCTCAGCCGCGGCGTCGCGCACAGGATCGAGGGCCCGGACGAGGACGCCAAGAAGCTCGGCATCCACCCCATCGCCAGCGGCGCGCGCACCGAGGACGAGACCCTCTACCCGATCCAGCACGGCTACTGGCTGGACACCATGCGCCGCGCGGTCGCGGCGGAGGACGCGACGACCCCGCAGCAGGACCGGTAAGGACGGAGCGAGCCATGACCACCACCACCGATGTCACGGTCGAGGACATCCGCCAGTTCCTCTACCGCGAAGCCCGCTACCTCGACGACCGCGAGTTCGAGAAGTGGCTGGAGTGCTACCACCCGGACGTCGAATTCTGGATGCCGGCCTGGGCGGACGACGACGAGCTGACCCGCGACCCGCAGACCGAGATCTCGCTGATCTACTACGCCAACCGCGGCGGCCT
The DNA here is from genome assembly GCF_020024005.1 of Streptomyces purpurogeneiscleroticus. Lineage (NCBI taxonomy): Bacteria > Bacillati > Actinomycetota > Actinomycetes > Kitasatosporales > Streptomycetaceae > Streptomyces > Streptomyces purpurogeneiscleroticus. The sequence goes on along the minus strand of NZ_NHSG01000143.1, from coordinate 8,032 downwards.
GGAGGACCGGGTCTTCCGCATCCGCACGGACCGCTCCAGCGCCACCAGCCTCCCCGAGCCGCGCACCGGCCATCACATCGCCAATGTGGAGGTCGTCGAGCGCCGCGGCGCCGAGATCGACATCCGCTTCAACTGGCACACGCTGTACTACCGCTACCAGAACATCGACCCGTACTTCGGGACGTCGTTCTACACCATCGACTTCTCGGGCGAGACCCCACTGATCAGGAAGAAGAAGGTCGTTCTGAAGAACGACTGCATTCATCACGTGGTCGACATCTACCACATCTGATCACCCGCCCTTCCCCCCGAAGCGAGTTCACCATGAGCACTTATCAGGTCGCCCTGGCCTTCGAAGACGGCATCACACGGTTCATCACCTGCGGACCGGACGAAACCGTCGCCGACGCCTCGTACAAGGCACGCATCAACATCCCCCTCGACTGCCGCGACGGCGCCTGCGGCACCTGCAAGTCCCTGTGCGAGAGCGGAAGTTACGACGGCGGCGACTACATCGAGGAGGCGCTGACCGACGAGGAGGCCGCGCAGGGGTACGCGCTGCCCTGCCAGATGACCCCGCAGAGCGACCTGGTGCTCCGCATCCCCACCACGTCGGACGCCGCGAAGACGGCCGCCGCCACCTACGGCGCGACCCTGGTCGCACTGGAGAAGCTGTCGGAGACCACCATCGCCTTCACGCTCGAACTCGATGACCGCGACGCGCTGGCCTTCCTTCCCGGCCAGTACGTCAACGTCGCCGTACCCGGCACGGACGTCACCCGGTCGTACTCGTTCAGCAACGGACCCGCCGAGGGGCTGGTCTCCTTCCTCGTCCGCCTCACCGAGGACGGCGCGATGTCGAGCTATCTGCGCGACCGCGCCCAGGTCGGCGACCGGATCGACTTCACCGGCCCGATGGGCAGCTTCTATCTGCGTGAACTCACGCGGCCCGCCTTGCTGCTGGCGGGCGGCACCGGGCTCGCCCCGCTGCTTTCGATGCTGGAGAAGCTGACCGCACAGCCGCCCGGGCACCCCGTCCACCTGGTGTACGGCGTCTCGTCCGAGCGCGATCTGGTCCGCGTGGAGACGCTCGCCGATTACGCCGCGGTGATCCCCGGATTCACCTACGACACCTGCGTGAAGGAGTACGTGACCGAGCGGCTGGAGCCGAAGCACCTTCACGACGGTGACGTGGACGTGTACGTATGCGGGCCGCCGCCCATGGTCGAAGGCGTACGCGACCACCTCCGGCGGCAGGGCGTCACACCCGCCAACTTCCACAACGAGAAGTTCGCTCCCACAGGAGCCGGTGACCTCGTCGGCGCCGCCCGATGAGGCCCTTCCCCGGCCGGTTCGCCGGCAAGAAGGCCGTGGTCACCGGCGCTGCCCAGGGCATCGGCGAGTACGTCGCCCGCCGGCTGGCCGCCGAGGGCGCCGAGGTCGCCCTCGTGGACCGCTCCGAACTGGTCCTGGAGCTGGCCGAAGAGCTCGGCAAGAGCGGCGCCCACGGAGTCACCGCCGATCTGGAGCAGTACGAAGGCGCCGAGCGGGCCGTCACCGAGGCGCACCGTGCGCTCGGCGGCCGGATCGACGTCCTCGTCAACAACGTCGGCGGCACCATCTGGGCCAAGCCCTACGAGCACTACACACCCGAGCAGATCCGGGCCGAGGTGCAGCGCTCGCTCTTCCCGACGCTGTGGACCTGCCACGCGGTGCTCCCGCACCTGATCGCGCAGCGCTCCGGCACCATCGTGAACGTCTCCTCCGTGGCCACCCGCGGCGTCAACCGCGTCCCGTACGCCGCGGCCAAGGGCGGCGTCAACGGCATCACCTCCGCGCTCGCGCTGGAGGCGGCCCCGTACGGCATCCGCGTCGTCGCCACCGCGCCCGGCGGCACCGACGCACCGCCCCGCCGGGTCGCCCGCGGCCCCGCGGCGGCCGACGAGCAGGAACGCGCCTGGTACCAGCAGATCGTCGACCAGACCGTGGAATCCTCGCTGCTCAAGCGGTACGGGACGCTGGAGGAGCAGGCCGCCGCGATCTGCTTCCTGGCCTCCGACGAGGCGTCCTACATCACCGGATCCGTGCTGCCCGTGGCCGGTGGCGACCAGGGCTGAGGGCTGTGCGCGGCCGCTAAGGTGAAAACCGATGGACGATCACAGCGGCGCGAGCCCCCTCCCGGACGGCGCCCGCGAAACGGTCCAGCGGGGCCCCGCGGGCCGAAAGGCCGAGCTGGCAGCGCTGGACCGCCTGCTGGCCGCCGCCCGCGCCGGACACCCCTCGATCGTCCTGGTCGAGGGGGCCTCCGGCATGGGCAAGACCGCCCTGGTCGAGCACTTCTTGCATGAGCACAGCCTGGAAGGGCAGCAGGCGGTGCGCGTCCACCGCGCGAACGGCGTCCGCTGGGAGAACGGCCTGGACCTCGGCGTCGCCGAACAGCTCGCCAAGGCCGCGGGCGCCACGCTCGCACCGGAACTCGACCCGGTGGCCGCGGGCCACCGCCTCCAGGAGATCTGGAACGCGCGACGCGGCCAGGACACCCTGGTCGTCGTCATCGACGACGCGCACTGGGCGGACGCCGCCTCGCTGCAAGCCGTCGCCTCCGCCGTCCGCCGGATGTCCACCGAGCCGGTCCTCGTCATCCTGCTGGCCGCCGACGACCGGCTGGCCCGGCTCCCCGTCGACGTACTGGACTTCCTCGCCGCGTACCGCGACAGCGCGCTGCGCCTGGGCCCGCTCACCCCCGAGGACGTCCAGGGCCTCGCCTGGAGCGCCGCCCGGATCGACCTCTCGCTCGCCGCGGCCCGCATCCTGTGCCGCCACACCCGCGGCAACCCGCTGCACATCACCGACCTGCTGCAGGAGGTACCGCCCGGCATCTGGCGGGACTGGCAGCCGGCCCTGCCCGCGCCCCGGCGGTACGCCTCGGCCGTGCAGCGCCGCCTCGAAGGCTGCGGCGACCGGGCCCGTACCCTCGTCGAGGCATGCGCGGCGCTGGGGGAGTCCGTGCCGTTCGCGGAGGCCGCCGAGCTGTCCGGCGTCGCGGACCCGCTCGCCGCCGTCGACGAGGCATGCGACGCCGGGCTGCTGACCCGCACCGACGGCCCCGGGCTCACCCTCCTCACCTTTCCGCACCCCCTCGTACGGGCCGCCGTGCACGGCGCGCTCGGCCTCGTCGAACGCGGCGACCTGCACCGGCGCGCCGCCGAAACCGTCGAGGACCACGGCCGCCGCCTGATGCACCGGGTCGCCGCGACCCCCGCCGCCGACGCCGAGCTCGCCGACGACCTGGACCGCTTCGCCGCCGACCGGGCCGCCGAAGGCGCCTGGTCCCAGGTGGCCGGCGCGCTGGTCGCCGCCAGCCGGCTCAGCCCGGCCCGCACCACCCGCAGGGACCGGCTGCTGCGCGCCGTGGACGCGCTGGTCGGGGCCGGGGACCGGCCGCAGGCCGAGACCTTCGCCGCCGAGCTGGAGAGCTTCCCGCCCAGCGCCCTTCGCGACTCCGTGCTCGGCTACCTGGCGATCACCCGCGGCCGCCCCGAAGAGGCCGAGGTGTATCTGACGCACGCCTGGGAACGCTGCGACCCGGTCCGCCGCCCCGAGCTCGCCGCCGCCATCTGCCAGCGCCGGGTCCTGCACTCGCTCGGCCGCGTGCACCCCGCCGAACTCGTCCACTGGGCGCGCAAGGCCGTCGACCTGGTCGGCCCGATGGAGCCCTCGGCCGTCGAGTCCGAGGCCATCCTCGGCCTCGGGCTGGCCGCCATGGGCCGCCCCGAGGAGGCCGCGCACGCCTACGACGACGTCCTCGCGCGGATCTCCAGCGGCGCCCAGTCCCAGCGCGTGCAGATGGGCCGCGGCTGGATGGACCTGGCCCTGGACGACCCGGAGGCCGCCCGGCGCGAACTGGAGGGCGCCGTGCCGACCGGCATCCGCGGCGGCTCGCTGCGCATCTCCCTGTGGGCGCAGGCATGGCTCGCCCGTACCCAGTTCGCGCTCGGCGCCTGGTCCGACGCGCTGCGGACCGCCGACCGGGCCACCGCGCAGGTCGCCGAGGCCCGCATGGAGCTGCTGCGCCCCCTCGTGCACTGGACCGGCGCCCAGATTCACGCGCTGCGCGGCAACTGGCCCACCGCCTACCACCACGCCCGGCAGGCCACCGCCGACATGCAGCACTACGAGGCGATGGTGGTGCCCGCCTGCCTGGCCCGCGCCCAGGTCGCCGAGGCCCGCGGCCAGTACGAACGGGTCACCGCGGCCCTGGAGCCCGTCCTGCGGCTGCGGCACCGCGAGGGCATCGACGAGCCCGGCTTCTGGCCCTGGCAGGACGTCTACGCCAACGCGCTGGTGATGACCAACCGGGTGCCCGAGGCCGATGCCTTCCTGCGGCCCTTCGAGGAGCTGGCCGCCGACCGCGGCCACCGCTCCACGATGGCCAGGCTCGGCTACGTACGCGGCCGGATCGCCGGCACCGAGGGCGACCTCGACGCGGCGCGCGCCCACTTCGAAGGCGCGCTGGCCCACCTGGAACATCTGCCGCTGCCGTACGACCGGGCGCGGGTGAGCTACGCGTACGGGCAGACGCTGCGCCGCGCGGGCAAGCGCAAGGAGGCGGACGCGCTGCTGCAGAACGCCCGGGACGCGTACGTACTGCTGGGCGCGCGCACGTATGTCGAGCGCTGCGAGCGGGAGCTCCAGGCGGGCGGGCTGAAAAGGGGCGGCACGGAGGGCACGGAGGACTTCTCCCGGCTCACCGCACAGGAGCGGGCGGTGGCCCGGCTGGTCGCGCGCGGGATGAGCAATGGGCAGGTCGCGTCGGAGCTGTTCCTGTCGGTGAAGACCGTGCAGTACCACCTCACGCATGTGTACGCGAAGGTCGGGGTGCGGTCGCGGGGAGAGCTCGCGGCGGTGTTCCGCGACTCCTGACCCGTAGACAGTATTCGTACAAAAATTCGAACACAGCGTACGCTGAATGCATGGCCACGCATCTGCAGAGCTCGCTCTTCGCCGCGGCCGACGAGATCGGACTCGGCCCGCTGGACGGCATCGCACGCACAGACCTCGGGCTCGGTGCCTGGATCGACGTCCTGCCCGGCTGGCTGACCGGCGCCGACGCGGTCTTCGACCAGCTCGTCGGCGCCGTCCCCTGGCACGCCGAGCGCCGGCAGATGTACGAGCGCGTCGTCGACGTACCCCGGCTGCTGTGCCACTACGGCGAGGACGAGGACCTGCCGCACCCGGTGCTCGCCGAGGCCAGAGACGCACTCAGCGCCCACTACGCCGCCGAGCTCGGCGAGCCGTTCCGCACGGCCGGACTCTGCTACTACCGCGACGGCGAGGACAGCGTCGCCTGGCACGGCGACCGCATCGGCCGCGGCCGCAGCCAGGACACCATGGTCGCCATTCTCTCCGTCGGCGAGCCCAGAGCCCTGGTCCTGCGGCCCCGGGACGGCGGCGGGGCCACCGTCCGCCGCCCCCTCGGGCACGGCGACCTGATCGTCATGGGCGGCTCCTGCCAGCGCACGTGGGACCACGCCATCCCCAAGACGGCCCGCCCGGTCGGCCCCCGCATCAGCGTCCAGTTCCGCCCCCGCGGCGTGCGCTGAGGGCTCCGCACACATACTCGGACCGCATCTTGTGGTCCCGCCCCACATCGGTACCACTCCACGCGCTGCCTAAGGTGGCGCCCATGAGCGCCCCCTCCACACCAGGTACCGACGACACCGGCCCCGACCTCGGAGGCCGCACCGCACTCGTCACCGGCGCGGCCAGTGGCATCGGCGCCGCCTGCGCGCTGCGGCTGGCCGCCGCCGGCGCCACCGTCCGCGCGCTCGACCGGGACGCCGACGGGCTCGCCCGGCTCGCGAAGCAGGCGGCGGACCTGCCCGGCACGCTCCAGCAGATCACCCTCGACCTCACCGACCTCGACGCCGCCGAGGAAGCCGCCGCCGGCGCCGACATCCTCGTCAACAACGCGGGAATCCAGCTCGTCCGCCCCATCGAGGAATTCCCGCCCGACGTCTTCGCGACCGTACTGAAGGTCATGCTGGAGGCACCCTTCCGCCTGGTCCGCGGCGCCCTGCCGCACATGTACGCACAGGGCTGGGGCCGCATCGTCAACATCTCCTCCGTCCACGGCCTGCGCGCCTCGCCCTACAAGTCCGCCTACGTCGCCGCCAAGCACGGCCTGGAGGGCCTCTCCAAGGTCGCCGCCCTGGAAGGCGCCGAGCACGGGGTCACCTCCAACTGCGTCAACCCCGGCTACGTCCGCACCCCGCTCGTCGAAAAGCAGCTCGCCGACCAGGCCGAGGCGCACGGCATCCCCGCCGAGCGCGTGCTCACCGAGGTCCTGCTCGCCGACTCCGCAGTGAAGCGGCTGGTCGAGCCGGCCGAGGTCGCCGACGCCGTCGCCTACCTCTGCAGCCCCCAGGCATCGTTCATCACCGGCACCTCGCTGGCCATGGACGGCGGATGGACGGCGCACTGACCTCCGGGGACGCCGCCCCCGGCGCTGGCGCACTGCGGCGTACCGGAGGTATCCCTAGGTCCATGCCACCTCAGCAGCCCGCCGAGCCGTCCGCCGAACCGGCCGAGACCCCCTTCCTCGACCTGCTCGCCACCGGCGCGCCCGCCGAGGACTTCGAACGCGCGGTACTGCGCGCCCGCGCCGCCGGCGCCTCCGCCGAGCGGCTGGCCGCCCTGGAGCACGCCAAGCTGCTCGCGCTGCGCGTCCGAACCGAGCTGGAGGGCCGGCGGCGCCGCGAGGCCGAGCTGTCCGCCCTGTACGAGACCGCGCACGACCTGGCCGGACTGCGCGACCTGGACGCCGTACTTCGGGCCATCGTCCAGCGGGCCCGCTCCCTCCTCGGCACCGAGACCGCCTACATGACCCTCAACGACCCCGTCGAGGGCGACACCTACATGCGGGTCACCGACGGCTCGGTCTCCGCACGCTTCCAGCAGCTGCGGCTGGGCATGGGGGAGGGGCTGGGCGGCCTGGTCGCGCAGACCGCCCGCCCCTACGTCACCGACAGCTACTTCGACGACCCGCGCTTCCAGCACACCCGGGCGATCGACACCGGCGTACGGGACGAGGGGCTGGTCGCCATCCTCGGCGTGCCGCTCAAGCTCGGCAGCGGCGTCATCGGCGTACTCTTCGCCGCCGACCGCCGCGTCCGCGTCTTCGACCACGCCGAGATCGCCCTGCTCTCCGCGCACGCCGCCCACGCGGCCGTCGCCATCGACACCGCCAACCTGCTCGCCGAGACCCGCAAGGCGATGACCGAGCTGGAGGCCGCCAACGAGATCATCCGCGACCGCAGCGGCGTCATCGAGCGCGCGTCGGAGGTCCACGACCGGCTCGCCGAACTGGTACTGCGCGGCGGCGGCGTACAGGACGTCGCCGCGGCCGTCGCCGAAGTGCTCGACGGCACCGTGGAGTTCACCGACGCCGAGCGGGTACCGGCCGAGGCCCTGGACCGCTCCCGCGCCGACGGCCACGCCGTGCGCCACGGCGACGACTGGGTCGCCGCCGTCCGCTCCGGCAGCGAGGTGCTCGGCGCGCTCGTACTGCGCGGCCACCCCCGCCTCGACCCCGTCGACCAGCGCACCCTGGAACGCGCCGCCATGGTCACCTCCCTGCTGCTGCTCGCCCACCGCACCGCGGGCGAGGCCGAGCAGCGGGTACGCGGCGAACTCCTCGACGACCTGCTGGAAGCCCCGGACCGCGACCCGCGGCTGCTCCGCGAGCGCGCGGCGCGGGTCGCCGCCGACCTGGACGTACCGCATGTGGTGCTCGCGGCGCGCATCGAGGATCCGGTCCCGGCGGACGATGCCGCTCGCCCCGGTGGCCCCGAAGGCGCCGGGGCCACCGCCCGGCAGCGTCTGTGGTCAGCGGCCTCCCACCTGGCCGCGACCCGGCACGGCCTGGCCGCGGCCCGGGACGCGGGCGTGGTCCTGCTGCTGCCGCTGGACAGGGGCGGCGATGCGGGCGGCAACCAGGGCGGCGGCGACCAGGGCGGCGGCGAGCCGGGCG
>NZ_NHSG01000142.1:0-16263 GCF_020024005.1 Streptomyces purpurogeneiscleroticus | reverse complement strand
CCCACCCAGCTCCCCAACACCCCCGCGCTGCCCGACGCCTCCGCTGTCGCTGAGGGTGTCACCTCGCTCGCCGGTACCGACCTGCGTCCCGGCACGCTGACCAACCCGGCCCAGGGTGCCCTGGCCACCGCCCGCCCGGTCGTCGACCAGACCGCCGCCGACGTGCTGCCGCCCGTCGCGCAGCGCGCTGTCGGCAAGGTCGTGCCGGTCGCCCAGGACGCGGTGGGCGGCGTGGGCCTGCTCGCCGGTGACGCGGCCGGCCAGGCCACCCCGTTCGCGCAGGGCACCGCCGCCGGCACCCAGGTGTTCGCCGAGGGCGCGGCCGCCGACGCCGTGCCGTTCGCGCAGGGCACGGTCGCCGACGCGCAGGGCTTCGCCCAGGGCACCGCCACCACCGCGGTTCCGTTCGCCCAGGGCGCGGCCGCTGACGCGGTGCCGTTCGCGCAGGGTGTGGCCGCCGACGCGCAGCCGTTCGCGCAGGGTGTCGCGACCGACGCCGTGCCGTTCTCGCAGGGCCTGGCCACCACCGTGGCCGCCCACGGCCAGGAGACCGCGGGCAATGCCGCCGCCGGTGTGCAGCGCATCATCCCCGTCGACATCGCGCAGACCGACCTGACCAGCCCCGCCAACATCCCGGCGCTGCCGGTCCTGGCGGGCTGAACCCCGGATTCCCGGGCCGGCGCCCGGGTGCCCGCCGGCCGGCGTTTTGGGGACGCCGCCCGCAGGGCCCCCGGTGACCACCGCCGGTAATGAGCAGCACGAGCAGTACCAAAAAGCCGCTGGACGGCCCTCGTTGGGGAGGGGGCCGTCCAGCGGCTTTTCCGCTGCGGGGAGCCGCAGTCGATCAACCGGTTCTCAGGACTTCGGTACTCTGAGCCGCTCCCAGCTCACCTTCCCCGGTATGCCGTCCGCGTCCTTGCCGCCGAAGCCGAGCTTGCGCTGCCACGCCGCGTAGGACTTGCGGTCGGCCTCCGTCCAGTACGGCCCCGGCCCGTCCTCGTAGTGCGAGCAGCCCTCCGCGACCAGCCGCTTGCCCATCGCCGTGATGATCGGGCTGTGCGCGCCGGCCTGGAAGAAGCCGCCGCCGGGGAAGCGCTCGTACCGGGTGCCGGGGCGCGGCCGCTCCGGTGCGGGCTTCTCGGGCGCGGGCTTCTGGTCCTGGCCACCGCCACCAGTGCCACCGCCACCAGTGCCACCGCCACCACCGCCGCCGTTCCCGCTCGGCTTGCCCGCGAGCCGCTTCTTGATCCGGTCCCGCATCCCCTCCATCGTGAAGCCGCGCGGGTCCGTCTTGCCCGGCTGCCACTCCTTGTGGCCGATGACGGACTTCTCGCTCCAGCCGTGCGCCCGGCAGATCGCCGCCGACACCTTCTCGATCGCGGCCTTCTGCTCCTCGGGCCAGGGGTCGTCGCCGTCGCCGAGGTTGATGCACTCGAAGCCGTAGAAGTGGCGGTTGCCGTCGGTGTTGGCCGCGTTGTCGCGCGGCAGGCTCGACTCGTTGACCACCGCGCGCAGGACGTCGGAGTCGCCGAGCCCGGCGTGGTTGGCGCGGCCGTTGCCGACCAGCCAGACCTCGCCCTTCTTGTCGATGACGCCGTGGCACAGCGGTCCCGGCAGCCCGGAGCGGCCCTCGTAGCAGAGGTTGACGGAACTCTCGGTGCCCTTGGTGACGGTGTGGTGGATCATCACGCCGTTCAGCGGGCCCCACGGGCCCTTGCTGTTCCTGTTGTGCCGGCGCCAGTTGCGGACTTCGTGGACGGTCAGGCCCTCTTTGCGCAGGACCTCCACCAGGCGCGACGCGCTCAGCGGCTCGGCCATCGTTGTGCTCCTTCCTCGACCCGGCCCGGGCGGGCCGGTCCCCCGGTCGGCGGCGCGCGGGATCACCCGCGCGCCGCCTTCTGCGTAACGGGTGGCGCAGTCCCCGTGGCGCCACCCGCGGTGTCACTCCTCCGTCAGCGACTCCGCCTCGGCCGTCGTCTGCGAGCGCAGTGCAGCGCCGTGCGCCGGGCCGGCGGAGGCCACGTCGGCGGGCTCGTTCTCGGCGTCCGCCGCGGCTTCGGCGGTCCGCGCCTCCTCCTCGGCCGCCAGTTCCTCGTCGCTGGCCGCGGCGATCTCCCCGGCCAGCGGCTTGAACGCCAGCCGCAGGTCGGAGACGGTCTTCTCGCCCATCACCCAGCCCAGCGGCGCGTAGTGCACCTGCGGCCCGAGCGGTCCCTGGAGCAGCGGGCGGCGTGCGGCGTCCGTCGGCCACTCGACGCCGCCGGTGGCCGTACGCGCCGGGACCAGCCAGAAGTCGCCGCTGCGGTAGGTGCTGCCGGCCGCGAAGTACACCTCGACGCCGTCCTCCAGCGGCAGCCAGGCGCCTTCCTCGACGCGCACCGCACCGTTCTTCAACCGCCCGGACGCGCCCTTCTTCGTCGCACGCTCCTGCGCCCGGCCGCCCTCGCGGTGGTCCCAGCGACGCAGGTACGGGCTCCGCTCGGGCAGCCGGCCGACGCCCTGCGCGGGCTCGTCCGAGAGGCGTACCCGGCGGCCCGGCAGGTCCAGTTCCTCGACCCGCAGCAGCGGGTGGGCGTCGAGCCGCGAGGCGACCGCGGAGTCCATGAACTCCACCCAGTCGCCGACGTCCAGGTCCAGCTTGTCGTCGTTGCCCAGCGTGGCCAGCTCGACCCAGGTGCCGTCCAGGCCGTCGACCGGGAAGGTCACCGAGCCGTTCTCGCGGGACCACTTGAAGGTGGCGTCCTTGGCCGCGCCGCCCTCGTGGATCTCGATCCGGTACAGCTGGTTCTCCGGGCCGCGGTAGCGGGCGTCCGGCTTGACCAGGCACGGGTCGTCGTCGGCGTGGTCGGGGCGCTCGCTGCGCACGGCGAGCCGCGCGGTCGCCTTCCGCTGCTCGGCGACCCACTTGCGGAACGCCTCGCGGACCGGGGCCTTCTTCGTCTCGTCGCCCTCGATGTCCAGCTCGCCGCCGGGCAGCGGCAGCACCTGCCAGACGACCTTGAGGCGGGCCGCGGTGTCCGGCAGCGCCGCGCCGAGCGCGACCTCGCGCAGCGCCGGGTCCTCGGCCGCGGTGACCGAGCGCTCCCAGACCTTGAGGTAGGCCAGGTACGGGAATTGGGTGGGCAGCCGGTCCTCGGGGCGCTCGGCGTCGCGGTAGGCGTCGGGCTGGTCCCAGTACGTCCAGGTGGCCGGCGGCTCGGCGGCCGCGCCCTCGCCGTCCTTGTCGTCGTCCTTGGCGTCGGCCTCGGCCGGGTCCGGTACGGGGACGCCCGGTTGCGGCCGGTACGCCTCGACCAGGATGCCGTCGACGTAGTACCGGCCGGGGCTGATCGACAGGTCGTCGAGCTCGCGGCTGCCACCGGTCATGTCGATCTTGAAGCCGGCGTCACCGGCCGGGCCGCCGTGCTGCCCTATCAGGTCGGTGGCGGTCACCCGCGCCTGGTAGAGCTGGATCGCGGTCTGCTCGTTGGCGTCCGCGTCCAGCTGGACGCGGCCCTGCTGGGCGAGGACGGCGGAGTACCGAGCGTCCGGCCGGAAGGTGATGCGGGAGAGATCTGCGTGCATGTGAAGGGTTCCCCCTCGTGATGAAGCTCGTGAAGAAGCTGGTGGTGGTCGGCTGGCGGGTGGCGGCGGATATCGGCTCAGGTCACGAAGAAGATCCCCGCATCCGTTCCGGCCGGTGTGTACTCCGCGAGCCGCGCCCGCAGGCTGTCCTCGCGCTGCGGCTGGTACAGGTCGTGGAAAGCACCCAGTTCGGCCCCGTCCTCGGCGGCGCGCCGGCAGCCCTCGCCGGCCGGGCCGTCCGGACGCGGCGCCGCCAACTGCCCGTACGCGGGCGTGCCGTACCGCTCGCTGCGCAGCACCGGCCGTACGGCACCGGCCTGTTCGGGACCGACCAGGTCGGGCAGGCAGCGGTACCGGCGCGGCGTCCGGGAGCCCGGCGTGACGTAGGAGTACCGGATGCAGCCGAGCTGCCGCCGGGCGACGTGCAGCCGCCCGGTGAAGAGCGAGTTCTCGGCGAGCTGCACGGCGTGCACGTGGACTTCGCCGATCACCGTGGTGCGGTGCGCGTGCAGGACCGCGTGCGCGTGCCGGCAGTCCGGCGCGGAGAGCGCCTCGCGGTCGTGCCCGGTGGCGTCCAGGATGCTGTCGCGGATGTGGATCGGCAGCGGGTCGGTGGACACCTCGTCCCCGATGACCTCGATGGTGCCGAGGATCGTCCGGTCGATCTCCACGCACGCGCTCGTCCGGTCCAGCACGAGGCTGGGTTCCTCGGGGGAGTGCGGCTGGCACTCCGGCTCCAGCGACCAGCCGGGGACGAGCGTGCAGTGCCGCAGCGCGAGCGCGCCGACCGGGCCCTGGACGTTGATCCCGCGGCCGGTGATCAGCAGCCCGTCCAGCACCATCCGCGGCCGGTCACCCGCCGCGCACTCCTCGTCCCGCGCCCGGATGTTGAGCGCGTCGGGCCGGTTGCTGTACCAGTCCAGCAGCCGGATCACCGGCCGCGTGCCCTCGGCGGCGCGCACCTCCAGGCGGTCGCCCGGGTCCAGGTCGAAGTCCAGCTGTTCCTGGTAGGCACCGCTGTGGGTGATCTCGATGATGCCGTCGGGCCCGCAGCGCCCGGCCCGCCGGTCGTTCTGCCACTGCCCGTACGCGTCCATGATCCGCTGGTACGTCTGGCCGGGTCCGACCCGGTACACGGCCGCGTCCGCCGGGGTCGCCCGCTCGCGGAGGTACTCGCCGCCGCCCAGGTCGTCCCCGAAGGCGTAGTGGTACGTGACCCACACGCCCTGGCGCGGGGCGGAGCGCGAGCCGAAGGCGATGCGGCCCAGCTCCGGGTCGACGGCGACCTGGCCGCGCTTGGGCCGGTAGCGCCAGTCGCTGAGGTCGGCCACCACGATGTCGGACGGGTCGACCGGCTCCCGCTGGCCGTCCCGCCAGATCGTGAAGGACTTGCCGGGCCCGTAGTAGTCCGCGAGCCGGTCGTGCAGCTGCCGGCGGCGGACGTACGCCGGGACGTTGTCGATGGTCGCGATGTGGGTGGCCGACGGCTCCGGCTCGGGCTTGGTGACCAGCGGGGTGTCGTTGCCGAGGATGGAGAACGTGTACAGGTTGCGGGCCCGGTCGATGCAGTACGCGGGCGCCCGCGTCACCGAGTACGGCTTGAGCCGCCACACGTAGAGGCCCACTCCGGCGGGGGAGAGGCCGCCCTGGCGGCGGCGCGAGTCGGCCCGGCGGACGTCCGCCGAGCGGGCCGTCGCGCCGAACGGGCCGCCCGCCAGATCCAGCGCGGCCGAGTCCCGTACGTCGACCGACCGGCCGCGCGCGGCCCGCCGCCCGTTGACGGCGGCGGTCCCCGAGCCGTACAGCTTCACCGGCTGGTCGTGGGAGAGCAGCCGGGAGAACTCCACGGCCCGCGCGGGCCAGTTCGCCACCTCCGCGGACAGCTCCTCCAGCAGTGCGAGGGTGCCCTTGCGGCGGCGGTTGGCGACCGTGGACGCTACGTCGCGGCGCGGGGCCAGTGCCTCGGCGAGCCGCCTGCGCGAGGAGTCCGGCAGCCCGCCGTCCTTCAGGCCGGTGGCCAGCACCCGCTCGTATCCGGGCAGCGGCTTGTAACCCACCAGGTCACCGAGGTACGGCAGCACCCATTCCGCCGCCGTCTCCACGAACCAGTCGTCGTACTGCTGCTCGACCCCGTCGCGTACGAGGTCGACCTGCTCGGCGATCACCGCGAGCAGCGCGCGCAGCGGCTCGCCGTTCTCGGCATCCCTCAGCCGGTGCCACTGCGGGAGCAGCTCCGCGAGCCCGTCCGGCTCCCTGGACATCACTTGACCTCCGTCAGAATCATGGTGTCGGCGACCTGCGGCGAGAACAGCGCGAGCTGGGCGGGCCGGATGCCGCGGAAGACGCACACCGAACGGCCCTTGGCCAGCGGCCGGGTGTCGGTGATGTCCGGGTTCAGGCGCAGCAGTTCGGCGAGCGGGATGCCGTTGCGGGCCGCGACCGAGGAGAGCGATTCGCCCTTCGCGTCGGTGACCCGGTACAGCTGCTCGTCGTAGGTGGCCCGGCGGGCCGGGACCGTGGTCTGCGGGGCCGCCAGCCGCTCGCCGAGCCCGGCCAGGTCGGCGGGCGAGGCGGAGGCCGGTACGCCCGTGAAGGCGTCCACGTCCACGTAGTCCACACCGGGCACGGACTGGGCGGTGGCCAGCACCTCCGACAGCCTCGCGGGCTGCCCCAGTTCGCGGCCTTCGTAGCCGAGGGTGCGCAGCAGGGCGGCCCGTACGCGCGGTCGGACCGCCGCCCAGGAGTGGTCCGGCGCGACCTTGACCTTGGCGACCAGGAGCAGCAGGACCAGCTCCCGCACGTCGACGCGCACGGGCAGCGCGGCGTCCCCGTACTCGGCGAGCGAGGACCGCAGCGCCTGAAGGACCTCGGCGTCGGCCGCTACCGGGTTGTCGTCCACCCCGGCCACGGTCAGATGCAGCACCTGCCGCCGCCCGTCGTACAGTTCGGCCGCCGCCGCCCGGCCGATGCCGGCCCGGGAGCGCGCGAAGTCCTCGTAGTCGGGGAGCGAGACCAGCCGGTCCAGCGCGGAGACCGCGAGCGGGACCGTGCGGCGGGTGAGCCCGGGTCCGTCGGCGTCCGCGCCGCCCGTGGCGGGCTGCGGGTTGGTGACGCCGGTGACGCCCAGCGGGCGGGTGATCGCCTGGGTGATGCGGCCCGCCTTGACGTTGGCGGCACGCCCGGTACCGAAGCGGTAGCGGGCCCGGACGTTCTCGTGGCCGGTGGGCAGCCGCGCGCCGTGCACGCCGTCGCCGAAGGTCACCGTCGTCCGGCCGTCCCCGGCCGCGCCCAGCACGTACACCCGCTCGCGCGGCCCGCGCCCGGCCAGGCTGTCGACCCGGTGCCACAGCAGCCCGTCGACCCGGATCTCCAGCTCGGGCACCGCGCCCAGCGGATTGTCGTCGGGCAGCCAGGTGAGCGGCGACTGCCACAGCGCGAACGCCTGGTTCGCCTGCTCCGCGTTCCCGCTGCCCAGCGGCTCGTCCCGGCTCTCGCCGTGGGTGGCCGGCACGACATTGCCCTGGATGCGGACGGTGTCGCGGCGGTACCGGTAGGCGAGGTCGGCGGTGAGCGTGAGGACCGTGTGGACGTGGTCGCCCGGCAGGTTCTCGTCCAGCCGCTGGTCGACCGCGGCGATCACCGCCAGCTCCGTGCCGCGCACCCCGGCCGAGCCGGGGATGTCGGTCCGCTCGCCGGAGACGACGATGTACCGGCCGGGGCGCAGCCCCTCGTACAGATCGGCCAGCTCCAGCTCGTTGCCGTGCACGTCCTCGCCCAGCGGCTCGTCCGCGCTGCGCAGCGGCTCGCCGCCCGCGTGCACGGTCGTGTCCCGGATCGCCGACAGAACGACGTCGTGCTCGTCCAGCCACGGGTCGGCGAGCGTCAGTTCCGTACCGCGCCCGGTGATCCCGAAGTTGGTGTACGCGGCGGTGCGGACGGCGGTCACACGGGTGGTGACGAACGCCAGCTTCTTGTCGCCGGGGATGCCGTCCGGGCCTTCGGCGCCCTTGCGGGGCCGCTGGACGGCGACCCAGCTGCCGACCGTGATGCCGTCCTGCACCGACTCCAGCGGCAGGACGTAGCGGTTGGCGGGCTCGGGCACGGTGGCGATGCCGATCTCCACGGCGGGCGGCTCGCTGCCCGGCGTGCGCCGCACGGTCACCTCGTACTCGCCGTGCCGGACCTGGTGCTTGTCGCCCGGCGCGAGGTCCCAGGTCTTGGTGTCGCCGTTGTTGACGGCGACCTCGATCTTCCCGTCCTCGTCGGGGCGGGCCACGAACAGGGAGCGCTCGGGCAGCCCGGCGAGCAGCCGGACGGTGACCCCGGGCTCCTGGGACTCGGTCGGGCGGCGGCCCAGCCAGCTCAGGTCGCGGTCCTGCCCGGTACGGGTGGACACCTGGACCCGGCCGGGGCCCAGGTCGAAGGAGTTCTCGGACGGCAGGTTCTCCGTGTACTGGACCGAGCTGCCGGTCTCGACGTGCTGGAACTCCGCCTTCACCGGCACCTTGCCGGCCGTGTCGAAGACGATCCGCACGCTGGTCAGCACGCCGCCGGTGAGCGGCCAGTCGGCCGTGCGGATGACCCGGCCCGCCTTGTCCTGCACGGGCTTGAGCGGCGCGGTGGCCCCGAAGGGCGCGGATGTCACCCGCATCGCCAGCAGCGCGCGCAGCGCGGCGGGCGTCGCGGGCGCGGCCTGCCGCCACGCCGTGTACATCCCGTCGGACAGCCGCGGGTCCAGCGCGGACAGCAGCCGCGCGGTGAGGTCCGAGCCGGGCGCGAAGAGACGTCCGGGGTCGCGCGAGACGGCCCGCGCGCCGGACGGGGGACGCACGACGCTCGTACGGAGGGCGGGCAGCACGGCGTCCAGGGCCCGCAGCGCGGGCGTGGGCCGCGGGGCACCGGCCTTCTTGGGCTGCGGCTCCGACGGGGGCACGGTCCGGGCGGGCTCCAAGTCCCCGGCCCGCTCCCGGAGTTCCCCGATCACCGCTTCGAGCTGCTCGAACCAGGCCGCGACCTCCTCGTACGGCGCGGCGAGCACCTGCGCCTCGGCCAGCCGCTCGTGCGGTCCCGCCAGGCGCTCGGCGAACGCGGCAGGCGTCTTGGCCGCCTCGCCCTCCAGGTCCTTGCGCAGCGGCGCCAGCACCTGCGTGTCGAAGGTCTCGATCAGCTTGCTGACCGGCCGCGGGTTCGGCGTCTCGGCGGTGGGCGGCCCGGGCTCGTCCGGGTCGTCGGGGTCGCCGCCGTCCTCGGGCTCGGTGATCCACTGCTTCAGCTCGTCGACCAGCTCCTTGAGCGTGGGCGGCGCGGACTGCTGCAGCCCGATCGCGGTGACGTCCTCCTCCCGGTCGATGCGCACCTTGGCGACCGGCAACAGCTGCTGCTCCTTGCCACCGAAGTCGAAGAGCAGCTGGTCGCCGGTCTGCAGGGAGGTGTTCGTGCCCGAGACGTACAGCTCCGACCGCTTCTTCAGGTCCTCGGGGACCAGCAGCGCGGGCCGCCGCCTGCGGACCTTCAGCTCGTTCCACGCCCAGCGCGCGGTGAGGTCCTCGCTCGTCTCGAAGGTCTGCGACTCCTCGCCGGTGGCCGCCGGCACGCTGTGGCTGCGCGCGCCGCGCGGGATGACGACCGGCAGGTCCTCGGCGCGCGGGTCCTTGTCCAGGGTGTACGCGAGGTGGGTGTCGGCCGCGACGCCGGGCCGCGGCCGGTGCCCGACCAGCCGCCCGAGCAGCGCGAGCGACCGGTGCTCATTGGCGGTACGCAGATACCCCTCGTCCGCGATCCGCTCGCTGTGGAACGTCAGTACGTCACCGAGGACCGCCCAGGCGTCCAGCAGCCCGATCGCGGGATCGTCGGTGGTGCGGACGGTCAGGCCGCGCAGCGCCGGGTAGGCGGGCGAGGCGAGCCGGTCCAGCATCCCGGCCAGGAACGTGCCGTACGTACCGACGCGGTAGTCCAGGGCCGTCCGGGCCGGCGGGTTGTACAGGGCGTCCGGGGCGCGCCGCTCGTCGCTGCCGCCCCCGCAGCCGCAGCCGCATGTGGCGCTCATCGGGCACCCCCGAACTCTCCGAGGTCGATGACCAGCCGGCCGTTCTCCGGGCGATCGGGGTCGTTGTCGCACACGGCGATCTCCAGCGGGCCGAGCCGCAGCACACCGTCCTCCAGTGCTCTGTTGTCGGTGTTGTCGATGGTTCCTCGGGAGAAGAGGCGCTGCAGGCGGGTCACCCGCACGCTCTCCACGCCCGGTACGGCCGCGGCGACCGCGGTGAGACGGCTCAGCCGCACCGGTTCGCCGAACGTCAGCGCGTCCGGGTGGAAGAAGCCGAGGCGTCCGCCGGACAGCCGCCGGCTGCCGAGTACGCGCGTCAACTCGGCCAGGATGCGGCCGTGTTGATGGCCCGGTGCCGCGCACACCTCGAACTCGATGTCGAGCGGCACCGTGCGGGCCGGCTCCACGACCAGGTCGTGGCCGATCCGCCGGTAGCTCTCCAGCGCGTACGCGACGGAGTCCAGCAGCTGGGGCGTGGGCTCGCCGGTGCGCGCCGCGTCGATCGCGACGTGCGCCTCCTGCACGCTGCCGGTCCAGCGGATCTCGGCCGCCGCCCGCTGCACACCGGGCAGCGCGGACGCCAGCTCCGCGTAGTCGGCGGCGGTGACGGCCCGTTGGCGGGTGCGCTTGAGGTCGAGCGGCGCGAGCTGCCGTACCTGCTCGACGGACTCGGGCGCGGCGCCCCCGATCGCGGGCAGCGGATTCCGCACCCCCGCCACCGGCATCGGGTCACCCCCGTCCGACTCCTCTGCGTCACGGCTGAGCACCAGGTGATTGATGGCCTCGGCGCCCACATTGCCCGCCGTGCCGCCGCCCAGCCGGTAGTGCAGGGTGAGCCGGCTGCCGGGCTCCGGGCGCGCGCCGTACCGGCCGTCCCCGAAGCGCAGCGCGATCCGCCCGTCGTCCTCCAGCTCGCCCACGA
Source organism: Streptomyces purpurogeneiscleroticus (assembly GCF_020024005.1). Classification (NCBI taxonomy): domain Bacteria; kingdom Bacillati; phylum Actinomycetota; class Actinomycetes; order Kitasatosporales; family Streptomycetaceae; genus Streptomyces; species Streptomyces purpurogeneiscleroticus. The sequence continues at coordinate 5,731 of NZ_NHSG01000142.1, read as the reverse complement.
AGTGCCGGTCGCGCGGCCCGCTGTCCAGCAGGTCGCGGCGCGGCACCCAGGTGTGCTCGCCGTCCTCGATCCGTACGGCGGGGAGCGCGGCCCGTGGGTCGGGCGCCAGGCTCGCCGCCGGGCCGTGCAGCACCGGCTCGTCCGGGTGCAGCCCCGCCGCGTACGCCGGTCCCCAGCTGTGCGCGATCTCCCAGGCGATCCGCGCGTCCAGCACCGCGCCGGCCCGCGCCCGCGCGCTCAGCACGTCCAGCCGGCGCAGCTTGGGCGCGAGAAGCCGGTCCTCGCGGTGCAGCAGCTCGCGCAGTGCCCGCACGGGGTGCCGGTGCAGCTCGAGGTGTTCCAGCGTCCGCAGCCCGAACAGGACGGTCAGCTCGGAGATCTCCGCCTCCGACAGCCCGTCGTGGTCCCGGGCGCTGCGCCACAGCTCCACCAGCCGCGCCCGTACCCGCTCCCGGATACCGGCCAGCCGCTCCGCCTGCCCCGCCGCCACCAGCTCGGGGCGCGGGAACGGCACGGTCTGGGCGACGGGGGAGCGGTGCAGGACGGGCCGGAAGCGCGCACGGATCCCCGGGTACACGGACTGCGCGAGCAGTGTGCGCAACGCCTCGGCCTGCGCATACACCGTTCCCGGCACGACCTTCTCGCGCCGCTGCCCGGCCAGCTCCAGGCCCAGCCCGGCCCGTACGGTCGCCTCCTCGCCGACCACCTCGAACAGCTCACGGATGTCGTCGGCGGTCAGCGCCCGGTGCTGCTTCGTCTTGTCCATCAGGTGCTCGATGGTGCGCGCCGTGACGTTCCCGCTGTCCTTGTGGTCGGCGCACCCGAAGGCGGGCGGCTCGCAGGACCCGGTCACGGCCGGTACGGGCGGCACGGTCACCGTCTCCGGTACGCCCTCCGGGCACTCCCCGAAGGTCAGCGACCGCCCGTGGTCGACGAGCGCCACATTGCCGCGCGCCACGCTCACGTCGTCCACCGGCGCGCAGTCCGTCCCGCCCCGCGTCGACAGGCACAGCGGGAACGTCAGCGCGTCCTCCTGCGCCCAGGTGACCTCCAGCACCGGCTGGCCGTCGAGCTGGTCGACGGCGGGGGTGACGGAGGTCAGCCGGACGGCCTGCCGGTGGCCCGGGTCCTGGTCGCCGGGCGTCCCCGTACGCGGCCCCTTCACCTCCTCGAAGAGCAGCAGGTCCCCGGGGGCCAGCTTCAGGGAGCGGGTCTCGCAGGCATCGTCCGCCCACTCGTCCCGCAGCGTCGCCGAAGTCGCGCCCTTCGGGAGGGCACACACCTCATCGCCCCAGGTCCACAGCCGGATGGCGTTGTGCTCCGGACGCAGCCGCAGCGGCGCGTCACCGACCGGCTCGAAGACCTCCACGGACCCGCGCTCGTCCAGTACGGCCAGGTCCCGGTCGTCGATGACGGTGCCGATCTCCGGCCGGTCGCGCGGCCCGTACGTACGGAAGTCCACCGCGGCGAAGCGGAACGTCCCCGGGAGCAGCACGAGGTCGGAGGCCACCTCGACGGACACGAACGCTCGCGCGCTGCACCCGTCGTGCATCGGATAGTCGATGAGCCGGACGTGCCGACGCACGGAGACCCGCTTGCGCGCGGTGTCCAGGTACGCCTCCGTAGCGACCGCGTCCTGCTGGTAGCTGATCTGGTCGGCGGTGTACGCCAGCATCTCCACGAGCGTCATGCCCAGGTCGGCGGGGTTGCGCTCGACCCAGTCCGGCGTGGTCAGCCGCAGCCGGTCCAGGACGAGCTGGCGCAGCGTCTCGTAGTCCCGCGCGGTGTAGTCGATGACGGGCGCGGACTTGAAGGTGTCGGGGCAGTCCGACTCCCCTTCCGCTTCCCCTTCCGCGCAGTCGAAGGGGCTCGGGCAGTCGGTCCGGAACCGGAAGTCGGTGGTGAAATAGCGCTGGTCGAAGCCCTCGTACGGCTCCGTCCCCGGCCGCCCGTACGGATCGGTCTCCACGACCGACAGGCGGTACCGGGACGTGTCCCCCGTGCGGTCGAGGGTGACATGCACGCGATCGTCGAGCTCGGGGTCGTCCTCCCGCTCGACGGAGACCTCCAGCGCCTCGATCCCCGTGATCCGCCGCCCGCCGTCGATCCGGAAGTTCTCCGGGCACAGCCCGTGCGGCGCCTTCCCGAGGAAGGTGACGGTCAGCGTCACCCCGTCGTCCGCGACCTCCACGCCGTCGATGCCGTTCAGCCGCGCCGCTCTGATCCGTCCGCGCCGCTGGTCGGTACGGCACACCAGCTCACCGCTGATGAGCTGCTGCTCACTCATATCTCGCCCCGCCCCTCGAACACTTCATCGCGCCTGCTCGCGGTGGAGCGCACCACATAGCGCAGATACACCCGTACGACGTTCTCCTCGTTCACCACGTCGAGCGACTCGACCTCGATCAGGTCGCCGAGCCACCGCTGCAGCGACGCCTGCACGGACAGCTCGACCGCCGACGCCAGCTCCGGGCTGTTCGGCGTGAAGACCAGGTCCAGCAGCCCGCAGCCGAAGTCCGGCCGCATGACCCGCTCACCCGGACTGGTGAACAGCAACTGCTCGATCAGATCGCGCACATGCTCGTCGTGGTCTGCGTGCGCGGTCCGCCCCCGCCGGTCCGTCCGGAACGGAAAAGCGATCTCACTCCGCACTTTCTTCACAGCCCTCATCGGCTGGACACCCCCTGATGGACGGGCGCCACGACCGGCGGGCCCTGCGGCACCAGCCCGGCGCTGAAACACATCGCCGCCGAGGTGTCCAGCAGTACCGGCACCCCGTCGATCCGTACCTCGTCGCCGCCGCCGGCCGGCATCCAGCGCACGCTGGTGCACGGCTGCGGGCGGCCGCCGACGGAGTGCGGGCAGCCGCTGACCGTGAAGAGGTCGGCGGCGGTGACGGCGGGCAGACCGTCGATGCGCACGCCTGTACCGGCAGCCGCGGTGGACACCGCACGACCGCCGTGCGGGCAGCTGATCACCGCGCCGCCGTGCACGAGATTCCCGTTCCCCACGTCTTCTCGCTCCCCCGTCTCCGCTATCGCTTCCTGATGCATGGCGTCCCGGCCATCGCTTCTCGGGCCGTTGCTTCTCGCGTTATCGCTTCTCGAGTCATCGCTTCTTCGGCACGGTCAGCCGGCCCTCGTTGATGTCGACCTGGTCGCCCTGGAGCACGATCGACGCTCCCGCCCCGTTGTTGATCTGCACCCCCGCCGCATTGATCCGCACATACGCACCACCCGGCGCCTGCAGCAGAATCCCTTCCTCCGGCACATCGGACAGCACGATCTTGTGATGCCCCTGCGTCTCGATGACCACCGGCTCGGCCCCGGCCCGCGCCCCGGCCTGCGCGTCCACCGGCATTTCCGTCTCCGCCCCGTACCAACACCCGGTCCACACAGGGAAACTCGGATCCCCCTGCTCGAACTCGATCCACACCCCGGCACCTTCACTCGGGATCACGTACTGACCCGCCTGCGCGCCCGTGAACGGAAAACAGGGCATGGCCCACGTCGACGCCTCGTCCCCGAGAACGTCGGGCACATGAGCCGTGATCCGTCCCATCCGCAAGGGATCGTTGTTGCTCGCCACCCGGCCCCGGAACTTGCCGAGGAAGCGATTGTTCGATGCTGGCGCCATCTGCGGTGTCTTTCTCCTGGGTGGTACGAGCGGGTGGTACGGAGTTGAGTGGTACGAGCGGGTGGTAGGGGGGATTACGGACGAACGACGTTGCTGCGGGCGATGAGCCCTTCCCGCGAAAGCGTGAAATTCTGCTGGTACGAACCCGGCCGGAGGTTATGAGTGACGCTCTTGACGTAATAGTCCCCGTCGTACGTCACACCGGCCCCGCGGACTCCGACCAACTCCCGCGGCCGCAGCACGTATCCGTGCCGGTTCACATCCAACTGGCCCGACCCACTGATGGCGTCGGCACTCGTCGCGGCGCGCCCGAGCGCCTCCGCCTTCGCCAACGCCTCGTCCTTCTTCGCCGTCCCGCTGAGGGTCTTGCGCTTGAGGGCGGGAGAGGCGCGCCGGCCGAGTGGCGGCCGCAACGGACTGATATCCGGCTGTGCGAGCAACGGCGCCCGCCGCGTCACGGGATCCTGCACCCGAGCCTGCGGCTCTTCTCTCGCCGTCCCGTCATAGGCGAACGTCAACTGATCCACAGTCGAGTTCACATCCATATTCACATTCAAGGCATGCTGCCGCTGCCCGAGCCGCTGCTCGGGCCCCCAGAACGCGGTCGACCGCCCGGGCACGGGCCCGGGCTCGAGGTAAAAGGTGTACCCATTGGCCCCCGCCAACTCATTCACATACTGCAGATCAGTACCCGTCTGGTAATCCACTCGGGCCTGCTCCCGCGGGGGCTGCGGCACCTGCTCCCGAATAATCCGGGCATCGATCCCGTAATCCGCGTACTTCCCCAGGATCCGCTCCACCCGCTGCGAGGGCGCCAGATTCGGATACCGATCCGTCCGCTCCTCAAGGTCCATGAGCAGCGTCAGATCCTCCCCCGTGACCGTCAGAGTGGTCTGCCCGGGCTGATTACTCGCACCGACCTCCTGCCGCACGATGAGGCCGTCCAGGAGCACCACAGGCGTCCCCTTGACCGCAACGGTAAGAATCACCCGCGTCTTCGGATCAAAAAACCCCTCAGGCAGCAGCCGCTGAACAATCGCCCCCTTCTTGGTCAGATCAAACGCGAGCTGAAATCCACTCCTCTCACCAGCCGTACTGGTGATCTGCGCGGACAGCAGCGCCTCCGTCACCTCCTGCGGCACGAGTCGCGCCAACTTGGGCCCCATGTACAGCGACACATGGATGGGCCCACCCCCGACGGGCAGATCATCAGCCATTCCGCACCCCCGGCCCGCCCATCCCGCCGGAGAACCCACCGGGCAACGGCACGGCTATCTGCTCTCCCGGCTCATCGGTCAACTCGTCAGGCGCCAGCACAGGATTGGCATCGGCAACCCGCCACCACTGCCCCGAATCCCCGAAATACCGCTGCCCAAGCTGATCGGCCCGCTCCCCGGCGCTCACGGTATGCGGCACGGTCTCGTCGGCGTCGTGGCTGAGCGGCGGCAACAACCTCCGCTTGGCGTACTTCACCTCACTACCGTCGTGGGCTCTGTGAACACCGATCTCCACATCGTGATACCGACTGCTCCTGGGATACGGATGAGCCCCCGGCACATCGTCCAACGCACTCTCATACGGCTCGATCACGCTCAGATCCCTCCCCCAAGCCCAAGCTGCGCCAAGCTCCCGGCCCGAGCCCGCCGCGCCAACTGCTCCTTCTGCGCAAGGTGCGCGAGGTAGAGCTCAGCCCCGCGATGCCCAGCCGGCAGATCACTCACCGTCAAAATCTTCATCCCAATGGACAGCGAAGCCCGAATCGGATTCAGATTCACATCAAACGCCGACTCATTGACCGACAGCTCGGTGAGACGCACGGGCATAACCCGCTTGCTGCCCCAGGTGAACAGCGTCAACGGCATCTCAATAGGACTGATCTCAATAGTCCCCTTCTTGCTGAGCTTGGAGGCAGCACGCAGCTGCGCAGTGGTCGGCTGCACGAGCATCTCGAGCACCGCCAACTGCGGATGAATCCCATCAGGCGCAGCCACATCCAACTGATCCGTGGCATCGATCTCCGCAGTAAACTTCCACGTCTCCTGCGCCGGCCCCTTCAGTCGCAGCGCCTCATTCCGGTCCCCACCACTGTCCCCTC
>NZ_NHSG01000141.1:0-16371 GCF_020024005.1 Streptomyces purpurogeneiscleroticus | reverse complement strand
GCCCTGGGTACCCGGCCCCGGAGGCGGCGCCGGGTACCCAGGGCCAGGTCAGCGGCCTGTACGGCGGTACCGGCAGCGGGCGCGCGCGGCCCGCCGACGAGCCGCGCTCCACCACGCGCGCGGCGATCATCGCCCGGGCGAAGGCGTGGATCGCGGCCCGGGTGCCGTACAACATGAACGGCTACTGGTCCGACGGCTACCGCGAGGACTGCTCGGGCTTCGTCTCGATGGCCTGGGGGCTGGGCAGCAACCAGTGGACCGGATCGCTCAGCCGGTACGCCGTGCGGATAACAAAGGACGAGCTGCGGCCCGGCGACATCCTGCTGTACCACAACGCGGGGAACCCGTCGGCCGGCTCGCACGTGACCATCTTCGGCGGCTGGGCGGACGCCTCCCGGAAGAAGTACGTCGCGTACGAACTGGCGCCGCAACACGCCCGGAAGAAGGTCACCCCGTACGCGTATTGGAGCAACGCCGGCAAATACGTGCCCTATCGCTACCGGAACCTGGTCGACAGCGGTCTTCCGGACAACGGCCTCCCCGAGAGCGGCATGCCCGACGGCGGGCTTCCCGAGGGCGGGCTCCCGGACGGCTTCTCCGCCGCCTTCCCCGGCCTCGGGCACTTCGGGCCCGGCGCCGACAACGCGTGGGTGACCGAGCTCGGGCGGCTGCTGGTCGCCCGCGGCGGCGGCGCGTACTACCGCTCCGGGCCCGGGCCGCGCTGGAGCTCGGCGGACCGCGACGCCACCCGGGCCTTCCAGCGCGCCCAGGGATGGCGCGGCGCGGAGGCCGACGGCCTGCCCGGGCCGGACACCTGGGCGTATCTCACCGGCGGCAAGGGCCGGAACATCGGCGGCCACACGGCCGCCGGCAAGGCGGGCGGCTTCCCCGGCGTCCGGCACTTCCGGCCCGGCGAGAGCGGCGACCACATCACCCGGCTCGGCCGGCAGCTCGTGAAGAAGGGCTACGGCAAGTACTACACCTCGGGCCCCGGACCGCGCTGGTCGGAGGCGGACCGCAGGAACGTCGAGGCGTTCCAGCGCGCGCAGGGCTGGCGCGGCGCCGACGCGGACGGCCGTCCCGGCCCCGAGACCTGGCGGCGACTCTTCCTATGACGGAGCACTTCATGGCAGGCAGAACGGACAGCGGACAGCCGGACACCGCGTTCCCGGCGGGGGCCGAGGCGCGGGGCTACGGACCGGCGCCGCGGATGGTCCCCCTGATGGACCCGGACACGGGACTCCCCTTCGTGGACGAATTCGGCGTCCCGGCCGGGGGCGCGCCCACGGTCTCGCCGGGATCCGCACCTACGGGTCCGCCGGGGCCCGCGCCCACGGATTCCGCGGGCACCGTACCCTCCGGCCGGCCCCACTGGGCGGCCGCCTCCGAGCCGATGCCCGACCCGGCGCCCGTGCCGAAGCCCGAACCCGAGCCCGTGCCGGAGCCCCAGCCGGACCCGGGCCCGCAGGACCTGCCGCCGACGGCCGGCATCGAGGCCGCCGAGGAGCTGCTCGACACCGCCGAGCGCGCGGTACTGACCGACGCCCTCGGCGTGGTCGACGCCGGCAGCCGGGTCACCTCCCCGGCCACCACCGAGGAAACCGGCCCGGCTCGCCCCGCGTCCGTACGGCCCGGCAGCCGGCGCGTCCCCGACGAGGACCCGGACCTCACCGAGCGGCGCGGCCCCTCGCTCCCCGGCGCACCCGCGCTGTGCGCCGGGCTGCTCGCCGCCGCGTCCTGCGGGGCGCTGCTGTGGTGGCACGGAATGCTGCCCGACCAGGCCGTACGCCTGCTGCGGCTGCCCGGCCGGGCCGCTGCGCCGCTGTCGCCCCGCGACCTGGCGCTGCTCGTACTGGGCTGCGCGGCCACCCTCTTCGCGCTCGGCGGGCTGGCCCGCGGCCGGGTCGGCGGCGCCTGGGTGCTCAGCCTCTTCGGGCGCTACCGCGGCACCGTTCGGCGCACCGGTCTCGTGTGGATCAACCCCGTGCTGCGCCGCCGCCGGGTGGACGTGCGGCTGCGGCACTGGCGCAGCGAGCCGATGCCGGCGGTGGACGCGGCCGGGGTGCAGCTGCGGGCCGTGGTGCTGGTGGTCTGGCGGGTCGTGGACGCCGCGCGGGCCCGGTACGCGGTCGACGATCACGTCACCTACCTGCGCGAACAGGTGGAGGCGGGGACCGCCCGGGTGCTCGGCCGACTGCCCGCCGACGCCTTCCACGAGGAGTCGCCGAGTCTGCGGGACGCGGACGCGGTGGGCGACGCGCTGACCGCGCAGCTCGCCGCCGACTGCCGCCCGGTGGGCATCGAGGTGTTCTCCGCGCAGCCCACGCGCATCGAGTACGCGCCGGAGGTGGCGACCGCCATGCACCGCCGGCAGATCGCCGCGATCGACGCCCGGCACCGCGACACCGTGCTGACCTCGGTGGTGGACGCGGTGGACGACACGGTACGGCGGCTCACCACCCGGGGGCTGGTGGAGCTGGACGACTACGAACGCAAGGCGCTGGTCAAGGACCTGACCGTGGCGTTCTACACCGCCCGCGGCAGCGCGGCGGCGCAGGAGTGAGGCGCCGTGGTGGCCGCCACGACGCGCACCCTTGAACTGCAGCTGCTGCTCGGCCCGGACACCGTCGTGCCGGTGGCGGGCCGGTTCGGCTACCGCAGCGACCGCCCGTACGAGGTGCGGGTCGCCTTCGTCAGCCAGGGCCGTACGGTCACGACCTGGGTGTTCTCGCGGGAGCTGCTGCTCGCCGGGCTGCGCGGCCCGGCGGGCGAGGGGGACGTGCGGATGCGGCCGTTCCGGGACGCGGTCGGGGTCCGCCGGGTCCACATCGAGCTGCGGTCCGCCGGGAGCGCGTGCGCGCTGACGGCCGAGGCCACGGACCTGGCGGCCTGGGTACGGGCAACGGCCGAGGTGGTGCCGCCGGGAGAGGAGGGCCGCTTCCTCGACCTGGACGCGCACCTCGCCCGGCTCTTCGCCGAGCGGAACTGAGCGGAATTGAGCCGAACCGAGCTGAACCGAGGGGAACGGAAGTGAACTGAGCGGAACGGAAGTGAACTGAGCGCCTCGGCAATTGGTCTGGACAAGTACAACAGCCGTCATTACGCTGCGACTTGGTCTAGACCGCAATGCACGGCTCTCACGGAACCTCCCCCACGTTCAGGAGCGAAGCATGCGCAAGAAGATCAGCGTCGCAGTGATCACCCTCGGCATAGCCGGCGCCTCCCTGCTCGCCACCGGCAGCGCCTCCAGCCACGGTTACGGCACCCAGCCCCCGAGCCGGCAGTCGCTGTGCGCCGCCGGCACCGTCAAGGACTGCGGCGCCATCCAATGGGAGCCGCAGAGCGTCGAGGGCCCGAAGGGCTTCCCGGCCGCGGGCCCCGCCGACGGCAAGATCTGTGCCGGCGGCAACTCCTCGTTCGCCCAGCTGGACGACCCGCGCGGCGGCCAGTGGCCCGCCACGGCGCTCAAGGCGGGCCAGGGCTTCACCTTCAGCTGGAAGATGACCGCGCGGCACGCCACGACGGACTTCCGGTACTACATCACCAAGCAGGGCTGGGACCCGAGCAAGCTGCTCACCCGCGCGGCACTCGAATCGCAGCCCTTCATGACCGTGCCGCTGGGCGGCAAGCAGCCGCCGGAGACCTGGAGCCAGCAGGGTACCGTCCCGACCGGCCACACCGGCCGGCACATGATCCTCGGCGTCTGGAACATCGCCGACACCGGCAATGCCTTCTACTCCTGCGCCGACGTGAACCTGTCGTAAGGCCCGGCCGGGCGGTCCCGGTGCACGACGCCCGGTACACGACGAAGGCCCTCACCGGAGTGAGGGCCTTCGCTGTCTGTGCGCCGCCAGGGACTCGAACCCCGGACCCGCTGATTAAGAGTCAGCTGCTCTAACCAACTGAGCTAGCGGCGCCTGCTGACGACGTAAATACTACCCGGTCCCGAGGGGTGCTTCCGACCATGTGGCCCCGGCCACACCGCCGGGGCCTGTGCTGCTCAGAGTGCCAGCGACAGCAGGACCGGAGCCGCCCTGCGGTTCAGTGTGTCGGCGGCCTTGCGCAGCCGGTGGGCGTGCTCCAGCGGCATCGACAGCGCGAGGCAGCCCACCGTCGCGCCGGCCGTGATCGGGACGGCCGCGCAGACCGTGCCGACGGCGTACTCCTGGAGGTCCAGGACGGGGACGGAGGCCGGCTGGCTGTCGAGCTTGTGGAAGAGCACCTTCTCGTTGGTGATCGTCCGGGAGGTGAGCCGGGCGGTCTTGTGCCGCGAGAGGTGGTCCCGCCGGCCGTCGTGGTCGAGCTGGGCGAGCAGACACTTGCCCATCGCGCTCGCGTGCGCCGTGCGGTGGAACTCCGCCCACTCGTTGACCTTGGGGGTCTGCGGGCCGTCGGCGTAGTGCAGGATGCGCACCTCGCCGTCGATGTAGCGGCTGATGTAGACCGCGGCGCCGACGGAGTCGCGCAGCTCGTCGAGCGAGGTCTGCAGCTTGTCGTTGAGCGCCTGGGCGCGGTCGACGCCGCCGCCGAGCAGCGCCAGGGACTCGCCGACCACGTACGCGCCGTCGGACAGCTGGTCGAGATAGCCCTCGCGGCGCAGCATCGCCAGCATGTGGGTGAGGTGGGCGGCAGGCAGACCGGTCTCCCGCGCTATCTGCGCATCGGTCGTGCCGGTCGGGTGCCGGGAAACCGTTTCGAGCACACGGAGTGCGTAGCGCACCGAATGGTAAGGCGCGGTGGGCTCGTACGTCGGCGCCACGGTGTCCCCCTAGCGGGTTGTGACCGTTTGCATCGTCACCGTCGCCACCCGTCACGGACACCATGCGTCGCGCGGCCTTACCGGGTGGCGGGGCTCGTACCACGATAGCGGCCAACCCGGCTTACAGGAGGGGGGCTTGAGTGAAAATCGTCGTTCAGCACGCTTCTGTTCAGCGATTCACCACCACGGCATATGCCAGAGTCACGGTTTCGAAGGACAAAACGGCCCGCCGCCCCTCGTAGGGCGGCGGGCCGTCGGTGCGCCGGGGAGTCAGAGCACCGCGCTCAGGAACTCCCGCGTCCGCTCGTGCTCCGGCTCCGTGAAGATCTTCTCCGGCGGCCCGGACTCGATGACCCGGCCCGCGTCGAACATCAGGACGTCATCGGAGATGTCCCGCGCGAAGTTCATCTCGTGCGTCACGCACAGCATCGTGATGTCGGTCGTGTGCGCGATGTCCCGCAGTACGTCCAGGACGCCGGCCACCAGCTCCGGGTCGAGCGCGGAGGTGACCTCGTCCAGGAGCAGCACCTGCGGCCGCATGGCCAGGGCACGCGCGATGGCGACCCGCTGCTGCTGGCCGCCGGAGAGCTGGGTGGGGTACTTGTCCACGTGCTCGGTCAGGCCGACCAGGTCCAGCAGCTCGTGGGCGCGCTCCTCGGCCGCTTCCTTGGGCATCCCCAGTACATGCACCGGCGCCTCGGTGACGTTGCGCAGCACCTTCATGTTGGGGAAGAGGTTGAACTGCTGGAAGACCATGCCGATGTTCTTGCGCACCTCGCGGGTGTGCCGCTCGCCGGCCGGTACGAGCTTCTCGCCCTTCTTCTCGTGGGTGAGGTACTCCCCGCCCACCCTGATCGTGCCCTCGTCCGGCTTCAGCAGCGTCATCAGCAGCCGCAGGATCGTGGTCTTGCCGGACCCGGACGGGCCGATGAGGGTGACGTGCTTGCCCGAGGAGACCGTGAAGTCCAGCGAGTCCAGGACCGTATTGGTCCCGAAGCGCTTGGTGACGTGGTCGAAGCGGATCAGCTCGCTGCCGTCCACCGCCGGGTTTGCCGTTTCTTTCGAGAGGTTGCTGTCAGCGGACAAGACGACGCTCCAGGGCTCGCAGGAGAAGGGAAGCCGGGTAGGCGATGACGATGAAGGCGAGGCCGACGACCGTGTAGGGCTCGATGGTCTGGAAGGTCTGCGAGGAGAACTGGCGGGCCTCGCCCAGCATCTCCAGCACGCCGATCACGAAGATCATCGGCGTGTCCTTCAGCATCGCGACGACGTAGTTGCCCAGTGCCGGCACGACCCGCCGGATCGCCTGCGGCAGGATCACCGCGCCCCAGGTCCGCATGCGCGGCAGGCTGAGCGCGGTCGCCGCCTCCCACTGGCCCACCGGTACGCCGTCGATGCCGGCGCGGTAGACCTCGGCGGTGTACGTCGAGTAGTGCAGACCGAGGCCGATCACGCCGGTGGTCAGCGCCGAGAGCGTGATTCCCCACTCGGGCAGTACGTAGTAGAGGAAGAACAGCTGGACGAGGAGGGGGGTGTTGCGGATGAATTCGGTGACCCCCACCACCGGCCAGCGCACCACGGCGTGCTCGGAGCGCTGCGCCATGGCCCAGACCAGCCCGAGGGCGAAGGCGATCAGCGAGCCGAGCGCCAGGGCCTCCAGGGTGACCAGGAGGCCGTGCAAGAACATCGGCATGAAGTCGCCGACCGCGTTCCAGTTCCAGTTCACTGGCCGGCACCTCCCGCCGGGGCCGCGCCGGAGCGCGTGATGTCGCCGACCTGGCCGGCACTCAGCTTGCTGCGCAGGCCCTCACGCTTCGTGGGGGTCTGGCCGATACCGGCCTTGGCCTGCCGCTCCACGACCCGCATCCCGCGCGTCAGCAGGAAGGCCAGGATGAAGTACATGACCAGGATGATCGTGTAGACGGGGGCGCTCTGACCGGTGGCGTTGCGTACCAGCGAGGCGCCGAAGGCGATGTCGGCCACGCCCATGATCGAGACCAGGGCCGTGCCCTTGAGCAGCTCGATCAGCAGGTTGTTGAACGGCGGGACCATCTCCGGCCACGCCTGCGGCAGGATGATCTTCCGCAGCTGCTGGGCGGGGCTGAAGCTGAGCGCGATGCCCGCCTCGCGCTGGGCGGGCGCGACGGCGCTCACGGCGCCGCGTACGACTTCCGAGCCGTACGCGCCGTAGCTCAGGCCCAGGGCAAGGGTGGCGGCCCACAGGGGGACCAGCTGCCAGCCGAAGCCGATCGGGAGCACGAAGAAGATCCAGAACATCAGGATCAGCGCGGACGTACCGCGGAAGACCTCGAAGTACGCGCCGGACAGGAAGCGCACGATCCACAGCCGGTGGGTACGGGCCAGCCCGATGACGAAGGCCACCACGGCGGCGAGTGCGGCGCTGTAGACCGTCAGCTGAACGGTGATCCAGACGCCTTTGAGGAGGAGTTCCCACAAACCCCAGCTGATTTCGCTCATGGCTTGCACTTCTCCTTAGCGGTGATGGTCGTCATCTGCTCCTTCGTGAAGCCGAAAGGCCGCATGACGTCCAGGAGTTCGCCGCTCTCCTTCATCTTGTGCAGCTCGCGGTTGAAGGCGTCCCGGAGATGGGTCTCCGGGCTCCGGAAGGCGAAGCCGCCGACGTCGATGACCGGCTTTCCGTCCACGTACGGCGTGACTTCCCCGGTGGCCTCCGCCTTCGTCGTCTCGGTCTCGTGCACGACGTTCCGCACGGTCACCGCGGTGCCGGCGAACACGTCGATGCGCCCCTGCTCGACGGCGAGCAGCCCGGCGAGCGCGTCGGGCAGGGTCGTGATGCGCTTGACCCCGGCCTCCTTGGCGTAGTCGATCTCCGCGAAGCCGACGCCGGTCGCCATGTGGGCGCCGGTCCTGGCGATGTCCTTGTAGTTGCGGAGGTTCTTGGGATTCCCCTTCGGCACGATGAAGGCATCGAGCATCTGGTATTCGGGATCGGCGAAAATCACCTGTTCGCAGCGTTCCGGATTGATGTACATGCCGGCCGCCACGACATCGAACTGGAGGGAATTCAGCCCGGTGATCAGCGAGCCGAATTCCGTGGCGAACGGCTGGACGCTCGGCACGCCCAGCCGCTTGAAGATCCGCTCGGCGATGGCCGGCGCCGAGCCGGTCATCTTCCCGTCCTTCCCGATGTAGCTGTACGGCTGCTCGCCCGCCAGGCCCAGCCGTACGGCGCCCTTGGCGCGCAGCTGTTCCAGCAGGTGTCCGCCGTCTCCGGTGTCGGCAGTCGAGACCCGGCTGCACGCGCTCGTCGCGCCCATCGCGCCTGCCGCGCCGAGCGCCGCCACCCCCGCGAGCAGCGTGCGGCGGCGGAGGCCGCTGCCGGAACTTCGCCTGATTTCTTTGGTGTTCCCCATTGGTGGAGCCATGGGCGCGCGACTACCCGAAGGCGGCGGACCTATGCCGATCGTTTCCCGCCCTTGATGCTTCCGGTACCGAAGGGGTCGTACACGGAGTTGCCGGGGGAAACATGGGTGTAACAGCGGCTATGTGTGGGGTGGTTGGGACAGGAGGGAAATGACTTTTCCCGTGCCGTCCGGGGAAGTGTCCGGGGACGCCCTACGCTCGGGTGCCGGGTGATACATCGCTGATGACCGGCATTGACCGGTAAGCCCGACAAGCATGGTAATCAACCAAGAGGGGTCATCATGGCCGACCGCTTCATCGAGGTCTCCCTGGACAAGCGCGGCGTGCGCTGCACGGCCAAGCTGCTCGACGACCGCGCGCCCGTCACCTGCGCCGCCGTCTGGGACGCGCTCCCGCTCGGCGGCGACGTCTACCACGCCAAGTACGCCCGCAACGAGATCTACGCCCTGGTGCCGCCCTTCGCCCCCGAGGAGCCGCCGCTGGAGAACCCCACGATCACCCCGATCCCCGGCGACCTGTGCTACTTCACCTTCACCGACACCCAGCTGGCCACCTCCTCGTACGGATACGAGGCGGCGGCCGAGCGGCAGGGCGCGAAGGCCGCGCACGCCGAGCGCGCCACCGTCGTCGACCTCGCGCTCTTCTACGAGCGCAACAACCTGCTGATCAACGGTGACGCGGGCTGGGTCCCGGGCATCGTCTGGGGCTCCGTCGTGGACGGCCTGGACCGGATGGCCGACGCCTGCCAGGACCTCTGGCGGGCCGGCGCGCTCGGCGAGACGCTCAGCTTCCGCCGGGCGTAGCCGCGAGCGCCGGGGGCGGGATGTCCGCCACCCCGGTCCCGTACAGGGCGTGCGCGGCGCGCAGCACCAGCGCGTCCGCGTGCCGCGCGCCGACCAGCTGCACCCCGATCGGCAGCCCGTCGCCGTCCACGCCGCACGGCAGCGTCGCGGCGGGCTGCTGCGTCATGTTGAAGGGATATGTGAACGGCGTCCAGCCGGTCCAGCGCTCGTGCCCCGGCCCCTTCGGCACCTCCACGCCCGCCTCGAAGGCCGTGATCGGCTCGGTCGGCGTGACCAGCAGGTCGTACGTCTCGTGGAACCGCCCCAGCTGCCGGCCGAGCGCCATCCGCACGTCCACCGCCGCCAGGTAGTCCAGCGCGCTGTAGCGCTCGCCCTGCTCGCACACCGTGCGCAGCGCCGGCTCCAGCAGCTCGCGCGCCTCCTCCCCGAGCGGCTGCACGACCCGGGCGATCCCGCTGAACCACAGAGTGTGGAACGCCTCCACCGGGTCCTCGATCTCCGGGTCGACCTCCTCCACGTGCGCGCCCAGCTCCGCCAGCTTCTCCACGGCCCGCCGGACCGCCGCCGCGACCTCGGGCCGCACCGGCACGTCCCAGCCGAGCGCCGGGCTGTACGCCACCCGCAGCCCGGCCACCGGACCCGAGAGCTGCTCCACGAAGGAGCCGGACACCGGGCCGAGCTGCGACCAGTCCCGCCAGTCCGGGCCGGAGATCGCATCCATCAGCAGGGCCGCGTCCGCCGCGTCCTTCGTCATCGGCCCTACATGGGCCAGCGTCCCGAACGGGCTCGACGGATACATCGGCACCCGCCCGTACGTCGGCTTCAGCGCGAAGCACCCGCAGAAGGAGGCGGGGATGCGGACCGAGCCGCCGCCGTCCGTCCCCAGGCTCAGCGGCCCGGCGCCCAGCGCCACGGCCGCCGCGCCGCCCCCGCTGGAGCCGCCTGCGGTGCGCTGCGGGTCGTACGGATTGCCGGTGATCCCGTGGAGCGGGCTGTCGGTGACGCCCTTCCAGGCGAACTCGGGCGTCGTGGTCTTCCCGATGAAGACCGCGCCCTGCTCCCGCAGCCGGGCGACCGAGGGCGCGTCCTCGTCCCACGCCTGGTTCGCGCGCACGGTCCGCGAGCCGCGCAGGGTCGGGCCGCCGCGCATCAGGATGATGTCCTTCACGGTGACCGGTACGCCGTCCAGCGGCCCGGCCGGGGTGCCGGCCCGCCAGCGTTCCGCGGACTCCTTCGCGGCGGACAGCGCCTCGTCGGCCTCCAGCCGGGTGAAGGCGTTGACGTGCGGCTGCACCCGCTCCGCCCGGTCCAGCGCGGCCCGCGCCGCCTCGACGGGGGAGAACTCGCCGGCCGCGTAGCCGGCCGTGAGCCGCAGTGCTGTGAGATCCGCCAGTTCGGTCATCAAGCCCTCCATCGGGGGAGCGGAGTGTGCGCGGAATGCGCCCCGGCGGGCCGGGGCGCGGGCGGGCGCGGCGGAGGACGTACGCGTGGCCTACTGCACCGGCACGTACCCCAGCCGCTTGTCGACAACGTTGAGCAGCGGCTCGCCCGCCACCCAGCGGTCGTAGTTGTCCACGAACTGCTCGGCGAGCGCGTCCCGCCAGCCGAGGGTGTCCCCGCACATGTGCGGCGAGACGATCAGGTGCGGGACGTCCCACAGGAGACTGTCGGTGCCCAGCGGCTCCTGCTGGAAGACGTCCAGTGCGGCGGCCGCGATCTTCCAGCCGCGCAGCGCCTCGACGAGATCCTGCTCGATCACCATCGGGCCGCGCCCCACGTTCACGAAACGGGCCGATTCCTTCATCCGGCCGAACGCCTGCCGGTCGAAAAGACCGCGGGTCTCCTCGGTGAGCGGAGCGGCGCACACCACCCAGTCGGCGGTCGGCAGCAGTCCGTCCAGCGCGTCGCTCGCATGCACCAGTCCGAACTGTGGATCATCCGGCCGCTCCCGGCGTCCGACCAGGTCGACCTTGATCCCGAGCGCCTTCAGGGTCTCCCCGATGGCCCGCCCGATCGGCCCGGAACCGACCACGACGGCCCGTGATCCGGCCACCCGCAGCGTTTCCCTGTGCTGCCATCGCCGCTGCCGCTGGAGTTCCCAACTGCCATAAAAATCCTTGGCCATCGCGATCACCAAACCAGCGACGTACTCCGCGATCGGTTGCTCGAAAACGCCCCGCGCATTGGTCACCACGGTCTCGTCCTCGATCAGCCCAGGACACAGGAGCCTGTCCACACCGGCGCTCGCGGTGTGCACCCAGGCGGGCCGCGGGCCGCCTGCGGCCCAGGCGTCGCGGATGGCGTCGGAGGTGAAATCCCAGGCCAAGAGCACATCGGCGGTGGGAAGTTGGCCGGCCAGCGTGGTCTCGTCCGCGAAGATCACTTTGGCGCGTCCGGACAGTCTGTCGAGCTTCGGCGGCGGGTCGGAACCAAGGACAAGGACGGTGTTTTCGGTCATGGGCCAGAAACCGTTCTGAAACGAGTGCCCCTTTAAATGAAGGAGGCGCCGACAGATGCCTGAGATGCGAGGATTGACCACGCTAGGAAGCCGTATCTACCGTGTCAACAACGGCTCTGTCCCGACGTCCCGGCTTGTGCCGGTTGTTTCAGAATCCCTGGCCAATGGCCTAGCCCTTCGTTCTTCTAGGGGCCATTCATGGACGTCTCTTTTCTGGGGGGCCCACAGCCTCAGTGCGGTGTGGGCGTCGTCGCGCCCTTCGACTTCGCACTCGACCGCGAGCTGTGGCGCTGGGTTCCCGACGACGTGTCCCTCCACCTCACCCGCACCCCTTTCGTGCCCGTCGAGGTCTCGCTCGACCTCGCCCGGATGGTCAGTGAGCACGAAACGCTCCGGGAGGCGGTACAGGCGCTGTCCGCGGTATCGCCGCGGGTGGTCTCCTACGCCTGCACCTCGGGCAGTTTCGTCGGCGGCGTGGCGGGCGAGCGCGCCATGTGCGCCGCCATGCAGCAGGCCGGTGAGGTGCCCTCGATGACCACCTCGGGGGCGCTGCTGGACGCGCTGTGCGAGATCGGCGCACGGCGGGTCGCCCTGGTCACGCCGTACACCAAATCCGTCACCGACTCGCTGGAGGAGTATCTGGCAGAAGCCGGCATCACGGTCACGGGCCGCGCCTACCTGGGGCTGACCCGGCACATCTGGAAGGTGCCCTACCGCGACGTCGTCGACATGGCGCGGCAGGCGGTGGTGGGCGCGACCGACGCGCTCTTCATCAGCTGCACCAACCTCCCGACGTACGACGTGATCCCGCAGCTGGAGGCTGAGCTGCGGATGCCCGTCCTGTCGGCCAACCAGGTCACCATGTGGGGCGCGCTGCGTGCCATCGGCAGCCACGCGGTAGGCCCGTACCAGGCGCTGCTCGACCCCGTCGCGAGACGCGGCCCCGCGGCGCTGTCCGGATCGGCGGACGCCGTGCCGCGGCACCGGCCGGAGCCCGAGGCGGCCTTCGCCGGGCCGCCCGCGGCGCCGGAGGCCGAGGCGGCCGAGGGGCTCGACGCCCCGCCCTTTCCGGACGATACGTACGACGCCTGACGGCCTCCCGGCCGCCGGCGCGTACGCCATCTGAACAGCACGTCGCTCCGCACCCCCGCACCCGCACGACGGATGGGAGATCTGCATGGCCACGGTCGGCTTCCTCTACCCCGGCTACTCCGCCGAGGACGACTACCCCCGTATCGAGTCCCTCCTGGGCGGCGGCGTCCGGCTGCCGCTGGTCCACACCGATATCGGTGAGGACGCGCACCGGGTGGACGCTCTGCTCGAAATGGGGTCGGCGGCGCGGCTGGCCGCCGGGGTCGCCGACCTGAAGGACCAGGGTGCGGAGGCCGTCGTCTGGTCCTGCACGAGCGCCAGCTTCGTCTTCGGCTGGGAGGGCGCGCAGGAGCAGGTCCGGGAGCTGTCGGCCACCGCCGGGCTGCCCGCCTCCAGCACCTCCTTCGCCTTCGCGCGGGCCATCCAGGCGCTGGGCGCGGAGCGGGTGGCGATCGCGGCGACCTATCCGGAGGACGTGGCCGAGTACTTCCGTGCCTTCCTGAAGTCCGCCGGTACGGAGGTCGTGTCGACCCGCGGCAGCGGCATCATTACTGCCGCCGAGGTGGGTACCTGGGGTCTGGACGAGGTACTGCATCTCGCCCGTACGGGGGACCATCCGGACGCCGAGGTGGTCCTGCTGCCCGACACCGCGCTGCACACCGCGGCGTACCTCCCCGCCGTGGAGGAGGCGCTGCGCAAGCCGGTACTGACCGCCAACCAGGTCACCGTGTGGGAGGGGCTGCGGCTGCTGGACCGGGAGATCGTCCGGCCGGAGCTGGGCACCCTCTTCGCGGGGCCGCGGCGGGAGGCATGACGGGGGCCTGCGGGGCCTGACCGGGGCCTCGCGGACCGGCCGCCGGGAATAACCGGAGCTCTACTCCGGTTGGTCGCGGGGAAGACCCGCTATCTAGGAGGACCCGCACCGTGAGCGGCCACCACGACGACAGCCGGGGCCCGGCCCCTGAGCCCGACCGGGCCTCCGGCACGCCCGGCACCGACGAGATCCGGGGCACGGCCCACGGCACCGCGCCCGTACCGCTGTCCGTACTGGACCTGCTGACCGTCGGCGCCGGCAACACCGCCACCGATGCGCTGCGCACCGCCGCCGCCATCGCGCAGACCGCCGAGCGCCGCGGCTACCACCGTTACTGGGTCGCCGAGCACCACTCCATGCCCGGCGTCGCCTCCTCCTCGCCGGCCGTCATCCTGGCCCACCTGGCCGCGCAGACCGAGTCCATCCGGCTCGGCTCCGGCGGCGTGATGCTGCCCAACCACGCGCCGCTGGTGATCGCCGAGCAGTTCGGCACCCTCGAAGCGATGGCCCCGGGCCGCGTCGACCTCGGCCTCGGCCGCGCCCCCGGCACCGACGGCGCCACCGCCGCCGCGCTGCGCCGCACCGAGCGGCTCAACGAGGGTGCCGACGACTTCCCGCAGCAGCTCGCCGAGCTGATCCGCTTCCTGGACGACGACTTCCCCGACGGGCACCCCTATGCCCGTATCCATGCGGTACCGGGTCCCGTTCAGGCCACCTCGCCCGGCGGCGTGCAGTCCGCGCACCGCCCGCCGGTCTGGCTGCTCGGCTCCTCCGGCTTCAGCGCCCGGCTCGCGGCCCAGCTCGGCCTGCCGTTCGCCTTCGCCCACCACTTCTCCGCGCAGAACACCATCCCCGCGCTGGACCTGTACCGCGAGACCTTCCGCCCGTCGGCCGTGCTGGACGAGCCGTACGCGCTGATCGGCGTCGGCGCGCTGGCGAGCGAGACCGAGGCGGAGGCCCGCCGCCAGGTACTGGCCGGGGCGCTGTCCATGATCCGGCTGCGCACCGGCCGGCCCGGCCTGGTGCCCACGCCGGAGGAGGCGGAGAACCACCCGTACAGCATGGTCGAGGAGGACTTCGTCGAGAGCTGGCTCGGCAACGTCGTGTACGGCACGCCCGACGCGGTTCGCCAGGGCCTGGACGACCTCGCCAAGCGCACCGGCGCCAACGAGCTGATGATCACCGCCAACGCCCACGGCGGCGCGGCCCGCCTCCGCTCGTACGAGCTGATCGCGGACGCGTACGGGCTGCCGGGCGCGTCGGCCTAGACGGGGGGCGGGGCTGCCGGGGCGGTGACGGGCCCCGTCAGCCCCGGTTCCCCTCTTCGCGGTCTGCCGGGGGCCCGGCCAGCAGTGCCGGGACCCGGTCGGCCGGCAGCGGGCGGGAGTACAGCCAGCCCTGGCCGGTGTCGCAGCCGATGCGGCGCAGCCGTGCGGCCTGCTCGGCGTTCTCCACGCACTCCGCCGTGACCGTCAGGCCCAGCCGGTGCGCCAGCGCGACCAGCGCCTCCACGATCGTCTCGTCCGCCGGGTTCGGATGCTCCTCGGAGCGGAAGCCGCGGACGAAGGAGCCGTCCAGCTTCAGTACGGAGACGGGCAGCCGGCTGAGGTAGGCCAGGTTGGAGTAGCCCGTGCCGAAGTCGTCGATGGCGATGCGGACGCCCATGTCGCTGAGCGCCTGGAGCGCCTGGAGCGGGCGGCCCGCCGAGCCCATCACGGCCGACTCGGTCAGCTCCAGCTGGAGCAGCTCGGGCGCCAGGCCGGTCTCGGCGAGGATGCCGGCCACGTCCGCCACCAGGTCGGAGTCCCAGACCTGACGGACGGCCACGTTCACGCTCACGAAGAGCGGCGGCTCCTCGGGGCGGGCCAGCTGCCAGGCGCGCGCCTGATGGCAGGCGCGCTCCAGGACCCAGCGGCCCAGCTCGACGATCGCGCCGTTCTCCTCCGCCAATCCGATGAACCGATTCGGCGGAAGTGTCCCGAACTGCGGGTGCCGCCACCGTACGAGCGCCTCCACGCCCTGCGCCCGGCCGTCGCCGAGCCCGACCAGCGGCTGGTACTCCAGCGTGAACTCGCCGCGGTCGACGGCCGGGCGCAGCGTGCTGGAGAGCGCCTGCCGGGTCATCCGGTGCGCGTTGCGCTCCGGATCGAAGAGCGTCCAGCGGGCCTTGCCGTCCGCCTTGGCCCAGTACAGCGTCGTGTCGGCGGCCTGCATCAGGCCCGTCGCGGTCGTGCCGGCCGCGGCGCGCTCCACGACCCCGATGCTCGCGGACACCGAGAGCCGCTGGCCCGCCAGATCGAACGGCCGCTGCAGCGCGTCCAGCACGGACTGCGCCAGGTCGGCCAGCTGCTCGGTACCGGTGGAGTCCTCCACCAGCAGCGCGAACTCGTCGCCGCCCAGCCGGGCCACCAGCTGCCCGCCGCGCCCGGCCCGGCCCGAAGGGTGCTCGCCGCAGCGGGCCAGCCGCTGGGCCACGGCGCCCAGCAGCCGGTCGCCGACGCGGTGCCCTAGCGTGTCGTTGACCGCCTTGAAGCCGTCCAGGTCGAGGTAGCACAGGCCGATCCGGCCCGTGCCGCCCCGGTCGTACGTAGCCGACTCCAGGGCCGCGGCCAGCCGCTCGAAGAAGAGGGCCCGGTTCGGCAGCCGGGTCACCGGGTCGTGCATCTGGAGGTGGCGCAGCCGGGCCTGCAGGTCGTGCCGGTCGCTGACGTCCGTGACCGAGAGCAGGACGCGGTCCCCGCCGGGCAGCGGCTCGACGCTCACCTCGGCCCAGAGGGAGTGGCCCTCGGGGTGCTTCAGGCGGCGGGTGCAGCGCAGCCGGTCGCTGTGGCCGGCGAGCACGTCGCGGTACGCGGTCCAGATGTGCGGGTCGCCGCCGAGGTCGGTGAGGTCGGCGGCGGAGGCGCTGACCAGCGCGCGCGGGTCCTTGCCCAGCAGGTCGCCGAAGGCGGGGTTGGCGGCGGTCACCAGTCCGTCGCGGCCGAGGACGGCCATCGGCAGCCGGGCGGCCTCGAAGGCGGCGCGGTAGCCGCCTTCGAGG
>NZ_NHSG01000140.1:0-16475 GCF_020024005.1 Streptomyces purpurogeneiscleroticus | reverse complement strand
CCGTGACCCCCCGTCCGCCGTCCCGCCCCTCGTCCGACCCCGCAGCAGCGGCGCCCGACGCCGACGTCCCGCCCACCTTCCTGCCGGCCGCCCGGTCGGAGGACGAGCAGGACGCCCCGCCGGCCCAGCGCACCGGGCCCGATCCCGAGGCGGAGGCGGCCGCCGAACGCGCCGTGGAGCCGGCGCGGAAGACCTCGCGCGCCAAGCCGGCCGGGGCATCGGTGACCGATGCCCCGGAAGCGGGGGAAGCGGCCGCCCCGGCCGCCAAGAAGCCCGCCCAGAAGAAGGCGGGCGCGAAGAAGACCGCCGCCAAGAAGACGACGGCGAAGGCGACTGCCAAGACGCCGGACAAGACCTCGGCCAAGACCTCGGCCAGGACGACGGCCAAGGCACCGGCCAAGACTCCGGCCAAGACGACGGCCAGGACGTCGGCCGCCAAGAAGACCACCGCCGCCCGGTCCAGCGCACCCAAGGCCACGGGGACCGCCGCGTCCAGGACCGCCGTCCCCGAGCCCGCCGCCGCGCGTACCGCCGTCCCCGCCCCGAGCACCAGCAGCGACAGCAAGGGCGGCGTGCGCGCCGCGTCCCCGCTGGGTGACACCGACCGCGGCCGGCTGCTGTCCGGTACGCACCACGATCCGCATTCCCTGCTCGGCGCGCATCCCGTACGCGGCGGGGTGCTCTTCCGCGCGCTGCGCCCGTACGCCCTCTCGGTGGCCGTGCTCGCCAAGGGCCTGCGGGCCGAGCTGCGCGACGAGGGCGACGGCCTGTTCGCCGGGGTGCTGCCGCTGTCGGAGATCCCCGACTACCAACTGGTGATCACCTACGGCGAGGGCCCGGACGCGCACGAGGTGACCACCCACGACCCGTACCGCTTCCTGCCCGCGATCGGCGAGCTGGACCTGCACCTCATCGGCGAGGGCCGGCACGAGGAGCTGTGGCAGGCGCTCGGCGCGCGCGTCATGGAGCACGAGGGCGTGACCGGCACCCGCTTCACGGTGTGGGCACCGAACGCACAGGGCGTCCGCGTCGCCGGGAACATGAACTACTGGGACGGCACGGTCTACCCGATGCGTTCCCTCGGCTCCACCGGCGTGTGGGAGCTGTTCATTCCCGGGCTGGGCGAGGGCGAGCTGTACAAGTTCGACATCGCGCGCCCGGACGGCAGCCACACGCTGCGCATCGACCCGATGGCCCGGCGGACCGAGTGCCCGCCCGCCAACGCCTCGGTCATCGACGTCACGCGTCACGAGTGGGGCGACGCGGAGTGGATGACGCGGCGCGCCGAACGCCCGGTGCACACCTCGCCGTTGTCGGTCTACGAGGTCCATCTGCCGTCCTGGCGCCCCGGCCTGTCCTACCGCGAACTGGCCGAGCAGCTCCCCGCGTACGTCAAGGACCTCGGCTTCACGCACGTCGAGCTGATGCCGGTCGCCGAGCACCCCTTCGGCGGCTCCTGGGGCTACCAGGTCACCGGCTTCTACGCGCCGACGGCCCGGCTCGGCTCCCCCGATGACTTCAAGTACCTGATCGACGCGCTGCACCGGGCCGGCATCGGCGTGATCATGGACTGGGTGCCCGCGCACTTCCCGCGCGACGACTGGGCGCTCGCGGAGTTCGACGGGCGGACGCTGTACGAGCACGAGGACCCGGCCCGCGCCGCCCACCCCGACTGGGGCACCCTCGAATTCGACTACGGCCGCACGGAAGTCCGTAACTTCCTGGTCGCCAACGCCGTCTACTGGTGCTCCGAATTCCACATCGACGGCCTGCGCGTGGACGCCGTGGCCTCGATGCTGTACCTGGACTACTCCCGCGAGCACGGCGAGTGGACGCCCAACGAGCACGGCGGCCGGGAGAACCTCGACGCAGTCGACTTCCTGCAGGAGATGAACGCCACGGTCTACCGGCGCTGCCCCGGCGTGGTGACCATCGCCGAGGAGTCCACGGCCTGGGACGGCGTCACCCGCGCCACCCACCACGTCGGCCCCGGCGGCTTCGGCGGCCTGGGCTTCGGCCTCAAGTGGAACATGGGCTGGATGCACGACTCGCTGGAGTACATGTCCAAGGAGCCGGTGCACCGCAAGTACCACCACAACGAGATGACCTTCTCGATGGTGTACGCGTACTCGGAGAACTACGTCCTGCCCATTTCCCACGACGAGGTCGTGCACGGCAAGCGGGCGCTGGTCTCCAAGATGCCCGGCGACTGGTGGCAGCAGCGCGCCAACCACCGCGCCTACCTGGGCTTCATGTGGTCCCACCCGGGCAAGCAGCTCCTCTTCATGGGCCAGGAGTTCGCCCAGGGCGCGGAGTGGTCCGAGGGGCACGGCCCGGACTGGTGGCTGCTGGATCCCGCGTACTCCGCCGAGCCCGACCACCGCGGCGTCCGGGACCTGGTCCGCGAGCTGAACCGGCTGTACTCCGCCACCCCGGCCCTGTGGGAGCGGGACACCGACCCGGGCGGCTTCTCCTGGATCGACGGCGGGGCGTGGGAGGACAACGTCTTCTCGTTCGTGCGGTACGACGCCGACGGCGATCCGCTGGTCGCGGTCTGCAACTTCTCGCCGGTGGTGCGGCACGAGTACCGCCTCGGTGTGCCGGAGAACGTCCCGGCCTGGCGCGAGGTGCTCAACACCGACGAGGAGCGGTTCGGCGGCAGCGGCGTGACCAACACGAACCCGCTGAAGTCCGAGCCGGTGCCGTACCACGGCCGGGCCGTCTCCATCGCGCCGGTCCTCCCGCCGCTCGCCACGGTCTGGCTGCGCCCCGCGGGCTGAGGGCACCGGCCGGGAGCGCGCTCCGACGGCCGTACGGACGTGCTTGCGGGCCGGTGTCGCACCCCCTGCCCGTACGCACAGAAAAGGGGCCCGCCGGCGTCTGCCGCCGGCGGGCCCCGTTCCCCCGTGATCCCCCGTTCACCGGCGGTTTCCCGCCGGCTCTGGAGACTTTGCCGCTTCACAGCGTCCGGGGACAGCCCCGCCACGGCTTCGTTTCCGGCCCGCGACACCTTGATACGCAATCGAGAAATTCCGCACAAGATCGCGAACTTGGCGGGCCGCCGCGGGCGCCCCGGGCGCCCCGGGCGCCTCGTGTCAGACGCCGGCCTTGTCGCTCTTGGCGCGCGGCTCCGGGACCTCCCCCTCGGCTTCGTCGGCCTCGGGGGCCGGGCCGTGGCCGTCGTCCACCAGGGTCGTCTCGTCGAACGGGAGACCGCCGGCCAGGACCTCGCTCACGCGGGCCTTGTCGATCTCCTTGGTCCAGGTGCCGATCAGGACCGTGGCGACCGCGTTGCCCGCGAAGTTGGTGAGGGCGCGGGCCTCGCTCATGAAGCGGTCGATGCCGACGATCAGGCCGACGCCGTCGACCAGGTCGGGGCGGTGCGACTGGAGGCCGCCGGCCAGGGTGGCCAGGCCCGCGCCGGTGACGCCGGCCGCGCCCTTGGAGGCGATGATCATGAAGACCAGCAGGGAGATCTGCTCGCCGAGCGAGAGCGGCGCACCCATCGCCTCGGCGACGAACAGCGAGGACATCGTGAGGTAGATCGCGGTGCCGTCGAGGTTGAAGGAGTAGCCGGTCGGGACGGTGATGCCGACGACCGGCTTGCTGACTCCCAGGTGCTCCATCTTGGCGATGAGGCGCGGCAGCGCCGACTCGGAGGAGGAGGTGGAGAGGATCAGCAGGAACTCGCGGCCGAGGTACTTCAGCAGCGTGAAGATGTTCACGCCGGCGATCAGGCGGAGCAGCGTACCGAGGACGACGATCACGAAGAGCAGGCACGTGATGTAGAAGCCGACCATGATGACGGCCAGGGACTTCAGAGCGTCCAGGCCGGTCTCGCCGACCACCGCGGCGATGGCGCCGAAGGCACCGACCGGCGCGGCCCACATGATCATGGCCAGGACGCGGAAGACCAGCTTCTGGAGGTGGCCGATGCCGCGCAGGACCGGCTCGCCGGTCTTGCCCATCGCCTGCAGCGCGAAGCCCACGAGCAGCGCGACCAGCAGGGTCTGCAGCACCTCGCCGGTGGTGAAGGCGGAGACCAGGGTGGTCGGGATGATGCCGAGCAGGAACTCCGAGCTGGACTCGCCGCCGCCCTCGGACTGTGCCTGGCCCGCGTGCCGGACCGTCTCGGTCAGCTGCAGCCCGGAGCCGGGCTCCAGGATGTTGCCGACGACCAGGCCGATGGCGAGTGCCACGGTCGACATGACCATGAAGTACCCGAGCGCCAGGCCGCCGACCGCGCCGACCTTGGCGGCCTTCCGGACGGAGCCGACGCCGAGGACGATCGTGCAGAAGATGACCGGCGAGATCATCATCTTGATGAGGTTCACAAAGCCCTCGCCGAGGGGCTTGAGCTCCACGGCGAAACCGGGGGCGATGAAACCGACGGCGATGCCGAGCACCACCGCGCCGATCACGGCGATATAGAGGTAATGGGTCCGGTCACGCTTCTTCGGTGCGGGCGTGGCGGGCTCGCCGGGGGTCCCGCCACCCGGCAGGATCGTTGCAGCCACGACTGCCTCCTGTCCTCGATTGTCCGGTTCTGCGTGCGACCTGCGGCTCTTGAACGCAAAACAAAGTCCCGGCGACTATGCACCCCCCTCTTGATCACGTCACCCTTACGTGCATTTCGTTCATGTAAACGTCGACGGGCAAACTTATGCACATGCGCCTCCCCCGCCCCCGCAGCCTGGCCGGCCAGCTCTTCGCCGTGCAGGCCGTGCTGATCGCGGTCGTCGTGGCGGGCTGCGCCCTCTTCGCGTACTTCACCGCCGGCGAGCAGGCCGAGGAGACCGCGCGCCGCCAGGCGACCGCGGTCGCCACCTCCGTGGCCGATTCCCCCTACGTCGCGCGGGCGGTCCGGGCGAAGGACCCCACGAAGCTGCTGCAGCCCTGGACCGAGCGGGTGCGCAAGGACGCGGGCGTCGCCTTCGTCGTGGTGATGGACACCGACAAGACCCGGTATACCCATACGAAGCCTTCCGCGATCGGCGACACGTACCTCGGCCACATCGGCCCGGCGCTGCGCGGCGAGATCTTCCACGAGACGCACCGGGGCACCCTGGGGCCGTCCGTCCGCGTCGTGGCGCCGGTGCGGGACGGCGGCAAGGTCATCGCGCTGGTCAGCTCCGGCATCACCGTCGAGACCATCAGCGGCGGGCTCCGCCGCCAGATGCTGTCGCTGATCGCCGTCGCGGCCGCCGCGCTGGCCCTGGGCGGCCTCGGCACGTACGTGATCAACGCCCGGCTGCGCCGGCACACGCACGGCATGAACGCCGCCGAGCTGAGCCGGCTGCACGACTACCACCAGGCCGCGCTGCACGCCGTACGCGAGGGGCTGCTGCTGCTCGACGGGCGGCGCGCGGTCGCGCTGATCAACGACGGGGCGCGCGAGCTGCTGGGGCTGGCCGGGGACGCGGTGGGCCGGCCGGTCGCGGACCTCGGGCTGCCCGCGCCGCTCACCGAGGCGCTGCTCTCCCCCACGCCCCGGGTGGACGAGCTGCACCTGACCGCCGACCGGGTGATCGTCGTGAACACCTCCCCGGTCGACGACGGCGAGCAGCGCGGCACGATGGTCACCCTGCGCGACCACACCGAGCTGCAGGCGCTCTCCGGCGAGCTGGACTCGGTACGCGGCTTCGCGGAGGCGCTGCGCTCCCAGGCGCACGAGGCCGCCAACCGGCTGCACACCGTCGTCTCGCTGATCGAGCTGGGCCGGGCCGAGGAGGCGGTGGAGTTCGCCACCGCGGAGCTGGAGCTGGCGCAGGCGCTCACCGACCGGGTGGTGGGCGCGGTCTGCGAGCCGGTACTGGCCGCGCTGCTGCTCGGCAAGGCCGCGCAGGCCAACGAGTACGGCGTGGAGCTCACCCTGACCGAGGACAGCGGGATCGACGACGGGCTGCTGCCCGGCTGGCTGCCGGCCCGCGACCTGGTGACCGTACTGGGCAATCTCATCGACAACGCGATCGACGCGGCGGCGGGCGGACGCCCGGTGGGCGAGCAGGGCCGGGTGGTGGTCACCGCACGCGCCACGGACGGCGAGCTGCTGCTGCGGGTCGCCGACTCCGGGCCCGGCGTGGACCCCGGCCACGCCGAGGAGATCTTCCGGCGCGGCTGGACGACCAAGGCGGCGGGCCCTACGGTGCACGGCCGGGGCCTGGGGCTGGCCATCGTCCGGCAGACCGTGCGGCGGCACGGCGGTACGGTCACGCTGGAGCGGGCCCCCGAGGGCGGCGCGGCATTCGCCGTGCGCCTGCCACTGCGGACGGAGCTGCCGGCATGACACAGGACGAGCGTGGGCGCAGACCCGCGCACCCGGAAGAACCGCTCCGGGTACTGGTCGTCGAGGACGACCCCGTGGCCGCCGACGCGCACGCGCTGTACGTCGGCCGGGTCGAGGGCTTCACCGTCTCCGGCACCGTGCACACCGCCGCGGCGGCCCGCCGCCACCTCGACCAGCACCCCGTCGACCTGGTCCTGCTGGACCTGTTCCTGCCGGACGGGCACGGGCTGCAGCTCGTACGGACGCTGCGCGCGGCCGGGCACACGGCGGACATCTTCGCGGTCACCTCGGCCCGCGACCTGACCGTCGTGCGCGAGGGCGTCTCGCTCGGCATCGTGCAGTACGTCCTGAAGCCGTTCACCTTCTCCACGCTGCGCGACCGGCTCACCCGTTACGCCGTCTTCCGCTCGGCGGCGGGCGAGGCCAGCGGCCAGGACGAGGTGGACCGGGCCATCGCCGCGCTGCGCGCACCCCGCCCCGCGACCCTGCCCAAAGGGCTCACCCCGGCGACGCTCCAGGCCGTGACCGACGCGCTGCGCGCTGCCCCCGAGGGGCTGTCGGCGGGCGCGGCGGCCGAGACGGTGGGCATCTCCCGCATCACGGCCCGGCGTTATCTGGAGCATCTCGTGGACGCCGGACGGGCGGTCCGGGCCCCGCAGTACGGCCACGTCGGCCGGCCCGAATTGCGGTACCGCTGGTCGGACCATTGACCTGACCAACCGGTCACCTTACGGTCACCCTGCAGCCCACCGTGGCCAGTTGGAGGTACCGTCGTGCGTCCTGCCGTCCCGCTGATGCTCCTCTCCGCCGTACTCGCCGCCGGCACGCTGACCGCCTGCGGCGGCGGCTCCGGGAACGACCCGGACGTCGTGAAGGTCTCGTTCAAGCAGTCCACGGACAACAAGGTCCGGGTCATGGACACATACCTGGCCGCGATGAAGAAAGAGTTCGAGAAGGCGCACCCGGGCAAACAGGTCAAGCTGGTGCCGATCAAGGCACCGGACTCCGAGTACTACACGAAGCTGCAGCAGATGCTGCGCTCCCCCAAGACGGCGCCCGACCTCGTCTACGAGGACACCTTCCTCATCAACTCCGACATCACCAGCGGCTATCTGAAGCCCCTCGACCCCTACCTGGACAAGTGGCAGGACTGGGATCAGTTCATCGGCACCGCGAAGACCGCGGCCAGGGGCGAGGACGGCAAGACGTACGGCGTGCCGGACGGCACCGACACCCGCGGCCTGTGGTTCAGCAAGGACATCTTCAAGAAGGCGGGCCTGCCCGCGGACTGGCAGCCGAAGAACTGGGACGACATCCTCGACACCGCCCGCACCATCAAGCAGAAGGTCCCCGGCGTCATCCCGCTGAACGTCTACACCGGCAAGCCCGCGGGCGAGATGGCCACGATGCAGGGCTTCGAGATGCTGCTCTACGGCACGGGCGAGGACCCGCTGTACGACCCGGACCGGAAGAAGTGGGTCGCCGGCGGCAAGGGTTTCCAGGACTCCCTGAAGTTCGTGGAGACCGTGTACAAGGAGAAGCTCGGCCCGGAGGTCTCCGACGCGCTCGACCCGAACATCGGCACCCGCACCCGCGGCGAGCTGCTGCCCGAGGGCAAGCTCGCCATCAACCTGGACGGCTCCTGGCTGCCCCAGGACTGGCTCGAGGGCTCGGGCGGCGGCCACGAATGGCCCGAGTGGTCCAAGGAGCTGGGCCTCGCGCACATGCCCACGCAGCACGGCAAGGCCCCCGGAAAGGTGAGCATGTCGGGCGGCTGGACATGGGCGATCCCCGCCAAGGCGGGCAACCCCGACCTGGCCTTCGAGTTCATCAAGACCATGCAGACCAAGAAGAACGCGCAGAAGTGGTACATCGCCAACTCCGGCATCGCGGTCCGCAAGGACGTCGCCGGGGACCCGGAGTACGTGAAGGCGCAGCCCGGCATCAAGTTCTTCACGGACCTGGTCGCG
Source organism: Streptomyces purpurogeneiscleroticus (assembly GCF_020024005.1). Taxonomy (NCBI): domain Bacteria; kingdom Bacillati; phylum Actinomycetota; class Actinomycetes; order Kitasatosporales; family Streptomycetaceae; genus Streptomyces; species Streptomyces purpurogeneiscleroticus. The sequence goes on along the minus strand of NZ_NHSG01000140.1, from coordinate 8,219 downwards.
CACACCCACTACCGGCCGGCCTACCCCGCGTACCCGAAGGTCTCCACCGCGATCCAGGAAGCCATGGAGGGCGTCACGACGGGCGACACCTCGGTGGCGGAGGCGGCAAAGACCTATGACGAGGAGCTGGACTCGATCACGAACGGCGAAGTGGTCAAGAAGTGAGAGCCGTCGGTACGCGCCCCGCGGCCGAGCAGCCCACCGGGGCCCCCGCCGCCGCCCGGGGCACGCGCCGCAGCCTGACGCGGGCCCTGCCCGTGACCCCCGGCGTCGTCCTCCTGCTGCTCTTCCTCGCGGGCCCGATCGGCTACTGCGTCTACCTGGCCTTCACCGACCTCCAGTTGACCGGCCAGGCGGAATCGTCCTTCATCGGCCTGGACAACTTCACCGAGGCATTCGGCGACAAGGACTTCCTCAACGCCGTCTGGCTGACCCTGATCTTCACGGTCCTCTCCTCCCTCATCGGCCAGAACACCCTGGGCCTGACGCTCGCGGCCCTGATGCAGCGCGCCTCCGGACCGGTGCGCACGCTCACCGGCGGCATCGTGGTGGCGGCCTGGGTGCTCCCCGAGGTGGTGGCGGGCTTCCTCCTCTACGCCTTCTTCCGCCGCGAAGGCACCCTGAACGCGGTGCTCGACTGGCTGCACCTGCCGGCCCAGAACTGGCTCTACACTCTCCCCATCCTGGCGGTGTCCTTCGCCAACGTCTGGCGCGGCACGGCCTTTTCGATGCTGGTGTACTCGGCGGCCCTGAACGAGATCCCCAAGGAGATCACCGAGGCGGCGCAGGTCGACGGCGCGAGCGGCCGGCGCCGCATGTGGCACATCACGCTCCCGATGATCCGCCGCTCCATCGGCACCAATCTGATGCTCAACACCCTCCAGACCCTCTCGGTCTTCGGTCTGATCTGGGTGATGACCCGCGGCGGCCCCGGCAACCGAAGCCAGACGCTCCCCCTGTACATGTACGAACAGGCATTCCAGAACAGCATGATCGGCTACGCAACGGCCGTGGCCCTGCTCCTGCTCCTGGTCGGCTCCCTCTTCTCCCTCGTCTACATGCGCCTGCTGCGCACGGAGGTCTGAGTGGCCCGCTCCATGAAGCACACCCCGGCCGCCCGCCGCCTCGTCCGACGCCTCGCTGCGGACGCGGCACTCCTCCTGGTCGCGGCGGCCTTCGTCCTCCCCCTGGCCTGGGTGCTCCTCTCCTCCCTGGACGCGCAGGCCGACCTGAAGGTGAAGATCCCCGACGAGCTCACCCTCACCAACTTCGACGCCGTCCTCGTCCCCGACGTGACCTTCACCCCGCTCCTCAACAGCCTGATCCTGTGCGGCGGAGCGACCCTCCTGACCATCGCCTGCGCGGCCCTGGCAGCCTACCCTCTGTCCCGCTACCGCTCCCGTACGGGCAGCGCCTTCCTGGCCACGATCCTCTTCGCCACCTGCCTGCCGATCACGGCGATCATGGTCCCGGTGTACGCCCTGTTCGTCCAGGTCGAACTGATCGACACCATGCACGGGACGATCCTGTTCTTCGCGGCGTCCCAACTCCCCTTCGCCGTATGGCTCATGAAGAACTTCATGGACGGCGTGCCGAAGGAGCTGGAGGAGGCGGCCTGGACCGACGGCGCCTCGTCCATGCAGTCCCTGCTCCGCGTCGTCCTGCCCCTGATGGGGCCGGGCATCGCGGTCGTGACCGTCTACTCCTTCGTCATGATGTGGGGCAACTTCTTCGTCCCCTTCATGCTCCTGCTCGACCCCGCGCAGATGCCCGCCTCGGTCAGCATCAACGACTTCTTCGGCAACCGCGGAACCGTGGTCTACGGCCAGCTCGCGGCCTTCTCCCTCATCTACTCGACCCCGGTACTGCTCCTGTACATCCTCATCGCCCGCCGCCTGGGCGCGGGCTTCGCGCTGGGCGGCGCGGTGAAGGGGTAATGACGCATGGCACGCCAACCGGCCCGATTGGACAGCCGGTTGAGCCACCCCCACGGGTTCTGCCACACCTCCCCCACACAGCAACGCAACACTTGGCACCTCACCACCCCTCATCTCCACCGAGAGGTACATGCATGTCGCAGTCGCGCTTATCCCGCTGGACCGCCGTCGCCGCACTGCTCGCGGCCTCCTGCGTCCCCCTGACCGCCGCCCCCGCGCACGCCGTGGGCACCGACGCGGTGTGCACGGGCACCCAGAACATCACCTACACCCCCGGCCTGACACTGGTGCCCACCCCGACGGCCGTCTCGGTCACGACGGCCTACGCCAACTGCGGGTTGCTGAGCGAACCCGGCCTCACCTCGGGCTCCAGCAGCAGCACGGCGGAGCAGACGCTCTCCTGCCTCCGCCCCCTGACGCCCGGCAGCGGCTCCCTGACCATCAAGTGGAACACCGGCGAGACCAGCACCTTCTCCTACACCCGGACCATCGCCCGCGTGGCCGGACAGATAGTGGTCACCAGGACCGGCAAGATCGACTCCGGCAAGTTCGAGGGACGAAGTGCCAAAGAGGTCATCGCCGGTCCGACCCTTGACGCACACAAATGCGCAGGCAAGGGCATCACCGAACGACTCGGCGCCGTCACACTGACGATCACATCCCCGTGACCGCCTGAGCAGACCACAGGGCTCCTTCCGGCTGCCGCGCAGTCCCCGCAGCGTGGGCAGAGCGCGAGCCGCCGCGTACGCGGCGCTCGGCTCGTGGGGCGTCGAGGAGCGCGTCGGCGGGGTCGGGAAGACGGTGTGGGCGGAGCTCAAGGCGCCGGACGTGGCGGCCGAGGCCGAGTACGCGGTGTGCGTACCGAGCCTCGGCCCACAGGCGGCGACGGACGCCCCGTCCCGTCCGCTCAGGCCGCGGCCCGCTCCACCGGGATCCACAGTTCCGCGTCCGCCCGGTCCCCGTCCTGCGAGAGCCGGGTGCGCAGGATTTCGGGGCCCGGCCTGCTGCGGTACGGGTTGGACGGGAACCACTGGGTGAAGACGTCCCGCCAGAGATACTGGAGGGCCTGTGGGAACGGGCCGGAGCTCTCGAAGACGGCCCAGGTGCCCGCGGGGACGGTGAGTGCGTCCAGACCCTCTGGAACGGCGGCCGTCCCGGTCACCACGCCGTGGTAGTAATCGAGTTCGGTGCCCTCCGCCCGGCTCGGGTCGAGGTTGTCACTCACCCCGACGATCCCCCCCGGCTGCTGGTCGGACAGGGCGGCGATGCGCCGTATCGTCTCCTGGCCGAGGGAGCGGATGAAGTCCGCGATCGCCGGGTTCACCCCCTCGTGGACGAGCGGGACCCGGACCTTCTTGCCGACCACTCGGAAGTCTTCCTTCTCGATGACGCGGTATCGCATGCTGCTCTTCCCTTCGACGGTGAGACGGAAGGACATCCGCGGCTGGGAGCGGAGCGCGGCACCGGTGCGCCGGGCCTCGCCCGGACCCACCCCGTGCATGGCACGGAACGCCCGCGCGAACGCCTCGCCCGAGCCGTAGCCGTACCGCACGGCGATCTCCAGCAGCGTCCGCTCACCGGCGAGCACCTCGGCCCCCGCGACGGTGAGCCGCCGGCGCCGGATGTACTCCGAGAGCGGGGTCCCGGCCAGCGCGGAGAACATCCGGCGGAAGTGGTACTCGGACGTCATCGCGATCCGGGCCAGCTCGGGCACCTCGATCTGCTGGTCGAGGTGCGACTCGATGTGTTCCAGGGCCTCGTTCAGGCTCTCCAGCAACTCGGACTCCTTCCTTGACGCCCCTCACGTTAGGAAGGACGGACCCTGCCGGACCCGACATCCTGTGCCCGGTCCGGTCGGGCTACGAAGGGCTGAGCGAGCGCTCAGTAACGTGTCAGATTTGGCTGAGAATGCTCTCGCCAAGTGGTCACGGTCCGTGAAAAAATCACCCATCGTTACAAGATCACTCTGCGCAACCCGTAGATTGCTACGAGTTTTCGAAGCGAAGGGTAAAACTACCCGCGTAGACATATCCGGGTCGCTTACGGTGTGGCCGTGCACACGCCAGATAGGGGCGAGCGCCGCCCACCCTTCAACGCCCAGGCCGCCAAGCGCATGCGCGAGGCTCTCGGAATGACGCCCGCGCATGTTGCGTACGGGATCAACGCCGCGTACGGAAAACCGATTCAGCCACGGACGATCCTCTCCTGGGAGCGGGGTGAGGGGTCGCCGACGGAGAGCGAGCTGAACGCGCTCGCGGGGGCGTTGTGGTGCGCGCCCGGTGACCTGCTCGGGACGCCCGACACCTTGCGTGAGTACCGGATCGCGCGCGGCATCGCCGCCGACGACCTCGCGCTGCGGATCGGCATGGAGATCCCGGCGTACGAGCGGATGGAAGCCACCGGGCAGTGGCAGGGCAACGACCGGCAGGCGGCCGCCCTCAAGGCCGAGCTGGAGCTGCCGCTGCCCGCGCTGGTGCGGCTGACCGGCCGGGACCGGCAGCTGGCGGAGATGCTGCGCGGTGCCGCGACCACGCGCTGGCAGGCGTATGTGCGGCCGGTGTGCAAGCTGCTCGGGCTGCCGAAGCCGGAGGTGCAGAAGGCGCTGGAGTACCTCTTCGAGGAGTACCACCGGCGGATGGCCGGGACCCTGGGCTGGGGCGGCGGGACCGAGAGCGCGGCCGAGTCCAGCGACGCGGGCCGCGAGTTCGTGCGCGACGTGCTCGACCACTTCTGGGAGCGGATCGGAGAGAGGTGAACGGCCGGGCCCGCACGCCGGGCCCGCGAAGGGCTCGGCGGGGGCCGCCGTTCAGCGCGTTCAGTACGGCGGGCCGGTCGGAACCGACTCGGCCCCGTCCGTACGGATCAGAAGACCGACTCGGCCTCGTCCATGCGGTCCGCCGGCACGGTCTTCAGGTGGGTGACCGCCTCGGCGAGCGGAACCATCGTGATGTCCGTGCCGCGCAGCGCGGTCATCTGGCCGAACTCGCCGCGGTGCGCGGCCTCGACCGCGTGCCAGCCGAAGCGGGTGGCGAGGACGCGGTCGTACGCGGTGGGGGTGCCGCCGCGCTGCACGTGGCCGAGGATGACCGGGCGGGCCTCCTTGCCGAGGCGCTTCTCCAGCTCGATGGCGAGGTTGGTGCCGATGCCCTGGAAGCGCTCGTGACCGAACTGGTCGATCTCGCCCTTCTTGTAGTCCATCGTGCCGTCGGCGGGATGCGCGCCCTCGGCGACGCAGATGACGGCGAACTTCTTGCCGCGGGCGAAGCGCTCCTCGACCATCCGCACGAGGTCGGCCGGGTCGAAGGGACGTTCCGGCAGGCAGATGCCGTGGGCGCCGCCGGCCATGCCGGACTCCAGGGCGATCCAGCCCGCGTGGCGGCCCATGACCTCGACGACCATGACGCGCTGGTGCGACTCGGCGGTGGTCTTCAGGCGGTCGATGGCCTCGGTCGCCACGCCGACGGCCGTGTCGAAGCCGAAGGTGCGGTCGGTGGAGGAGATGTCGTTGTCGATCGTCTTGGGCACGCCGACCACGGGCAGCCCGGCGTCGGCGAGCATCCGGGCCGCGGTGAGCGTGCCCTCGCCGCCGATCGGGATGAGCACGTCGATGCCGTACTCCTTCGACATGTCCTTGGCGTCCTCGCACGCCTGGCGCAGCCGGGCGCGCTCCAGGCGGGAGGAGCCGAGGATCGTGCCGCCGCGGGCGAGGATGCCGCCGACGGCGTCGAGGTCGAGCTTCCGGTAACGGCCGTCGAGCAGACCAGCAAAGCCGTCCTCGAAGCCGATGACCTCGTCGTCGTGCTCGGTGACGGCGCGGTGCACCACAGAGCGGATCACGGCGTTGAGGCCGGGGCAGTCGCCGCCCGCGGTCAGGACTCCGATACGCATCGTGCTGAGTCTCCTGTGCTCGATGTTGGTTCTGGTGAGCAGGTGCGATTGTTTCACGGGCCGGTGACCGGCGCCCTCACACGTCTCGGCTGTCCCGCTCCGGGTACCCGGCACAGGGGCGGTCATCCGCCTCGGAGGCCCCTCTTCGCGCCCAGGCGCGCACCATGGACACTGGGAGAGCGGCCTATCCACTGGCGCAGGTATTGTCAAGGGGGGCAAGCCCCCCATAACGGGTAATTTTTCCCTGTGAGCAACGGAAAAGGACGGAGATCGCGCGTGACGCGGAGCGTGTACGTGACCGGCATCGGCCGCGGCGACGGACGGCAGGTCGTCGAGCTGGGGGTCATGGAGCTGCTGACCCGCCATGTCGACCGGGTCGGGGTCTTCCGGCCGCTCGTGCACGACGACGGCCCGGACCGCCTCTTCGACCTGCTGCGGTCGCGGTACCGCCTGACCCAGCCCGCCGACTCGGTGTACGGCATGGGCTACGAGGCGGCGGGCACCCTGCAGGCCGAGCGGGGCACCGACGAGCTGGTCTCGCAGCTGGTGGACCGCTTCCACGCCGTCGCCAGGGAGTACGACTACGTCCTCGTGCTGGGCACGGACTACGCCGACACCAATCTGCCCGACGAGCTGAGCCTGAACGCGCGGCTGGCGAACGAGTTCGGCGCCTCGGTGCTGCCGGTCGTCGCGGGCCGCGACCAGGAGCCGGAGTCCGTACGGGCCGAGGCCCGCAACGCCTACCGCGCCTTCGACTCCATGGGCTGCGACGTGGTCGCCATGGTCGTGAACCGGGTGGCCCCGGCCGACCGCGAGGCCGTCGTCGAGCGGCTCGCGGCGCGCCTCCCGGTGCCCTGCTACGCGCTCCCCGAGGACAGCTCGCTCTCCGCGCCGACCGTCTCCCAGATCGTGCACACCCTGGGCGGCGAGGTGCTGCTCGGCGACGACTCGGGGCTGGCCCGGGACGCCCGCAACTTCGTCTTCGGCGGCGCCATGCTGCCGACCTTCCTCAAGGCGCTGACCGAGGGGAGCCTGGTGGTCGCCCCCGGGGACCGCGCTGACCTGATCATCGGCGCGCTCGCCGCGCACAGCGCGGGCGCCCCGCCCATCGCGGGCGTGCTGCTCACCCTGGGCGAGCGCCCGGGCCCGGACATCATGGCGCTGGCCGCCCGGCTGGCCCCCGGTACGCCGGTGATATCCGTGCCCGGCGGGTCCTTCCCGACGGCCGGCGAGCTGTTCGCCATCGAGGGCAAGATGAGCGCCGCCTCGCCGCGCAAGGCCGAGACCGCTCTCGGGCTGTTCGAGCGGCACGTGGACACCGTCGAGCTGACCAAGCGCATCTCGGTACTGAAGTCCGACCGGGTCACGCCGATGATGTTCGAGCACGAGCTGATCGAGCGGTCCCGCTCCGGGCGCCGCCGGGTCGTGCTGCCCGAGGGCACCGAGGAGCGCGTGCTGCGCGCCGCCGACGTGCTGCTCCGCCGGGACGTGTGCGACCTGACGCTGCTCGGCGAGGAGGAGGCGATCCGCAAGCGCGCCGCCGACCTCTCCATCGACCTGGGCGACGCTCAGATCATCGACCCGCAGACCGCGCCGGTGCGCGAGCGCTTCGCCGAGCGGTACGCGGCGCTGCGCGCCCACAAGGGCGTGACGTACGAGCTGGCGTACGACGTGGTCGCCGACGTGTCGTACTTCGGCACGCTGATGGTCCAGGAGGGCCTGGCCGACGGCATGGTGTCAGGTGCCGTGCACTCCACCGCGGCCACCATCCGGCCCGCCTTCGAGGTCATCAAGACCAAGCCGGACGCCCAGATCGTCTCGTCCGTCTTCTTCATGTGCCTGGCCGACCGGGTGCTGGTGTACGGCGACTGCGCGGTCAACCCGGACCCGAACGCGGAGCAGCTGGCCGACATCGCCATCCAGTCCGCCGCCACCGCCGCGCAGTTCGGCGTCGAGCCGCGGATCGCGATGCTCTCGTACTCCACCGGCACTTCCGGCTCCGGCGCGGACGTGGACAAGGTGCGCAAGGCCACCGAGCTGGTCCGCGAGCGCCGCCCGGACCTGCTGGTGGAGGGCCCGATCCAGTACGACGCCGCGGTGGACGCGAGCGTCGCCCGCACCAAGCTGCCGGAGTCCGAGGTCGCGGGCCGGGCCACCGTGCTGGTCTTCCCGGACCTGAACACCGGCAACAACACCTACAAGGCCGTGCAGCGGTCGGCCGGCGCGGTCGCCGTCGGCCCGGTGCTGCAGGGTCTGCGCAAGCCGGTCAACGACCTCTCGCGCGGCGCCCTGGTGCAGGACATCGTCAACACCGTCGCGATCACGGCCATCCAGGCCCAGGGCGGCAGCGCTCCGCACACGCAGCCCGGCCGCTGACCCCCGTCTCCCCGTACC
>NZ_NHSG01000139.1:0-16589 GCF_020024005.1 Streptomyces purpurogeneiscleroticus | reverse complement strand
GGGCGGTACTGGTCGGCGGGGCCGCAGCGCGCGCTGTACGTACCAGGTCCGTGTCTGCGCGAGGGGCCGAACGAGGTGCTGGTACTGGAACTGGAGGGGACGGAGCAGGGCGCGGAACAGGGAGCGGAACAGGGGACGGAGGCGGGGGTGCCACGGCTGGTGCCGTGAAGCCCGGCTCAGGGCGCCGGTCCGGACCGCGACCCGCGCCGGTCCGGACCGCGGCCCGCTCCGGCCCGGACCGGCGCCCCGGAGCCTCACACCTCCCGTACCTCGAAGCCGTCCAGCACGAACTCCGCCTTCCCGTCGCTCCCGGTCTTGCGCAGGCCCACCCACGCCTCGCCCTTCTCCGGCGCGGTGAATTCGTAGGAGTGGGTGGTGGGTCCGGTGGCGACGGGCAGCGGTTCGCGGCTCAGCTCGCGCGTCCCCGGCTCGTCCACCGCCGTGATCCAGGCGTACTGGTCCGCCTTCTCGTTCTCGTACCGGAAGGTGACCCGGTAGCGGCGCCCCGGTGCGAAGCGCACGGTGTGCGGCACGGTCCGGTAGACCAGTCCGCCGTTCTCGCCGCGCGACTTCAGCGACTGGCCGCCGTCGATCACATCGTCGATGGCCTTGCCGTTCCAGCCGCGCTGGGTGTACGGCGCGTGCCGCTGGGCGATGTGGGTGCGCGGGTCGTTCGCGCCGCCCGCGTCGCCCTTCACGAAGACGCCCCAGCCCTGCGGTACATGCTCGAAGTCCTCGTACGCGAGGGTGCCGGGCTTCTCCGTACGGGCGGCGGCCACCACCCGCACGTTGTCGAAGCGGACGCGTGCCTGTCCGGCCGCCGCCTTCAGGGCCAGCGTCACCGGGCCGCCGCCCTCGGGAACGGTGAAGTGGGTGAACATCCGCTGGAAGCGGGTGCCGTGCTTGCGGTCGGCGGCGACGAAATTGCCGGCCGTGGAGGTCTCGGTCCAGTTGGCGGCGGTGACCCCGTCGGCGGTGCGTACCGCCAGCTCGGCGCGGCGCCGCTCCCCCGCCTTCTCGCCGACCTCGACCTGTACGGATGCCGCGTACGTACCGGGCGCGAGGCGGTCCAGGCGGCGTGCGACGGCCGCCGCGCCGCCCGCGCCGATCACCAGCTCGTAGTCGCCCAGCGCGCTCGCGCGGACCGTCGCCGGGCCGCTGACCTGCCAGCCGTCGAGCGTGCCGGAGTGGAAGCCGGGGTCGGCCAGGCCCGTGCCCTCGCCCCAGCGGGGTGCTTCCTGGGCCTCGGCCCGCTGCTTGCGGACGACATACGGGACACCGGCCGCGGCCTCGATGGTGACCTTGCCGCCGCTGACCGGCAGCCGCTTCTCGTCGGCGCGGCCCTGGTCGGTGAGGCGGTACAGGTACACCGACCCGGTCCAGCCGCGCGGCAGCGTCCAGGTCGTCGTGCCGCCCTTGGGGTTGTAGTGGTAGAGCTTCTGCGGGTCGGTGGCGCGGCGCGGTTCCCACGGCAGCAGGTAGGTGCCGTCGTCGTAGACGAGACGGCCGTCGGTGGTGATCCGCCGCTTGCCGCCGTCGGCGTCGGAGACGGCCGTGCGGGTCGGGCCCTCGAAGGTGATCTCGTGGTCGGTCCAGGTCTTGATCGGGTACGCCTGGAGGTACTTGGCGGGCAGGCTGTCCGTCCAGATCAGCCGGTAGAAGGCGGTCCAGTCGGTCTTGCCGACCCAGCCCTCGAAGTTGCCGGTGCGCGGAATGCCCAGCAGGGTCGGCCACTTGTCGGCGAAGACGTCCTTGTGGTGGTTGCGGACGAAGCGAATGAGCCGGGAGTTGATGCCCCGGGAGGTGTCCGGTCCGTAGTCGACCTCGGTCGCCCAGTGGGACCACAGCGCGGAGCGCTCCAGGCCGTGCCCCCATTCCGTCGTCACCAGCCAGCCCTGGTCGCGCAGGTGGCGCTGGAGCCGGTCGGAGTTCCAGCCGGACTCGCGGAAGACGTCGATGTAGAGCATGTTCAGGGCCGGGCCGGTCTCGTCGCGGAGCTGCTGGAAGCGGGCGGCGATGTCGCCGGAGACCAGGTCGCGGCGGGCGTCGATGCGGTACGACTGGTCGAGCCAGTCCCACTGCTCGTTGTTCTTGTCGACCAGCGTCTCGGAGAAGGCGTTGGCGACGGGGTAGGACTCGGTGGCGTTGACGTGGACGGCGAAGTCGCTGTTCCACTTCTTTCCGGCGCGGACCAGGGTGTTGAGGTCCTTGAGGCCGCCGGCGCGGGTGTTGTGGTTGCCGCCGTAGTCGGGGTGCGCGGAGTCGTGGCCCTCGGACTGGTAGCCCTTGAGGAGGGTGAACTGCCGCAGTCCGTCCGTCGCGAGGGAGATCCGCTTGACGTTGTCGAGGGTGGCGAGGAACGGGTTGGTGGCCTGGCTGGCGAAGTTGAAGGGGATGTGCGGGACGACGCGCAGATGCTGTTCGTCGGCGCCGAGCGGCATGACCATGATGTCGCGCAGCGCGATGGCGGCGTCCTGCCAGTCGACGCGGCCGTCGCCGTTGCGGTCGCGGGTGAGGATCACGGTGGCGTACGGCAGCGGTTCGGTGGCGTCGACGGGGGCGGTGGCCGCGCGGTGGGTCCACTGGCCGCACGCGAGCCGCGCCTCGACGTAACCGTCGCGCTGTACGGTCTGCCGCCAGAGTCGGCCGTTCTCCCAGGTGGTGGCGCCGGACGGCTTGTCGTACACCGTGTTGGTCTCCAGCGCGGCGGCCAGCTTGCCGGTGGCGACCACGGCATACGCGCAGCCCAGGGGCGCCGCGTCGGCGGGTGTGCTGTCCGTGACCTGTACGAGGGTGTCGCCGCTCTTGGCCTTGTCCAGCTCGATGCGGGCCGCGAGGAGCGTCGCGCCGGGCTGGTCGCTGCGGACGCTGAGCAGCGCGAGCGCGGGAATCTGCAGGGTGCCGACGCGCAGCGCGGCGGTGTCGGCGATCTTCGTGACGCGCCAGTGGACCTGCCATCCCTCGACCGCGATCTCCACGCCGATCTCGGTGCCGCCGTCGAAGGCGAGGGTGTAGGCGATGCGGTCGGCGGACGGCCGCGCGGTGACTTTCGGGGTGCGTGCGGTGCCATCGATGACGATCTCGGTGACCGGCTCCGTCTGGCCGTGCAGCACGGCGCCGGTGCCGGTGTCGGTGTACGCGAGGACGCGCGGGAAGGCGGTGTCCACGCGGACCTGGAGCTGCTCGGAGCGGAGCACGGCCTCGCCGGCCCGGGGTGCCGCGTGCGCGGGCGCGGCGCCGAGGGGCAGCGCGGTGCCGAGGGCGGCGAGGGCGGTGCCCGCGACGACGGTCCTGCGGCTGGGCCTGCGCCCGTCACCTGTCGGTTCGTTCACGCGCACTGTCCTCCTTCGCACCGGTACTGGCTGTCGCCGGACAGCGTGCTGCGCGTGCGACGGGTGCGCCCATGGACAAAGGAGGGACAGGTGTTGGACTAACGGGCGGTGCCGCCCCGCACGGCAACGGGGCGGTGCCGCCCGCACGGCAGCACCGCCCCGGCCCGTCGGCGTCCTCAGCCGCCGAGCTCGGACGCGCTCTTCTTGATGTCCGCGGCGAAGGCGCTCACCTCGGTGTACACGCCGGGCTTGCCCGGCCGCGCGCAGCCCTCGCCCCAGCTGACGATGCCGACCTGGGTCCACTCGCCGGCGTCGTCCTTGCGGAACATGGGGCCGCCCGAGTCGCCCTGGCAGGTGTCCACGCCGCCGGTGTCCAGCAGGCCGGCGCAGAGCTCCTCGCCGGGGGTCAGGTCGGCGCCGTACGCCTTCTCGCAGGTGGCGTCGTCGATGAACGGCACCTGGGCCTTGAGCAGGTAGCGCTGCTGCTGGCCGCCCTCCTTGTCGGCGCCCCACCCGGCTATCGTGAAGTCGCCGTTGTTGAGCTTGTCGTTCTCGGCGATCTTCAGGGTGGGGAGGTTCTCGATCGGCTTGGCCAGCTTGATCAGCGCCCAGTCCTTGCCCTTGCCGTCGTAGCCCGGAGCCTGCAGGACCTCGGTGGACTTCACCTTCACGGCGGCGGAGTCCTGGAGGTCCACGACGCCGGCGGTGGCCGTGATCGAGGTGTTCTGGCCGCTGCCGTCCACGCAGTGGGCGGCGGTCAGCACGATGTCCTTGGCGTACAGCGCACCGCCGCAGCCCATCGACAGCCGCACCATGAACGGGAATTCGCCCTGCTCGGCGGGGGTGCCGCCGACGACCGTCGGGCGGTCGCCGCCGTCCCGGGCGGGGGTCGCGGCGCCGGCCGTGCCGGGCTGGAGGCTGACGGCGGCGAGGGCCACGGCGGCGACGGCGGTCGCTCTCTTGATGTGCTTCAGGTAGCTCAACGGGCTTCCTTTCGTGGGGGGTTGCACGTCAATGACGAGCTCATGCCAACACCGGACCCGGTGTCCACCGCCGCGTGGGACAAGAGCCGGCAAAAGAACCGGCGGCAAAAACGGCAGCGCACGAAAAGGCGTCCGGACCCGGTGGGGGCGAGCCCGTAAAGCGCCCTGTGATTATGTGGAACGCGCGACAAGTGTGACAAGAGTGTCCAGCCGCTCAATTCCCTTGCTGGCATGGGCAGTACGTCCCATACCGCCCGGTCCGACCCGCCCGTACAGTGGTCGGGTGGCAGTGGGAGGCACCCGTCCCGGCAGCGAGGTCGTGCACGGCTACCCGCATCTGGAGACGGTCCGGGCGGCCGTGACCGCGCTGTACAAACGGATGTCGTACGACACCGTGCGCACCTTCGAGACCGCCGTACCGCCCGTCGACGCGGCGTTCGGCGACGAGGAGGATCTGCACCTGGGCGTGCAGCGGGTGGCCCGGGCGATGGTGGCGCATCTGCGGCTGCCGGACGCCCGAATGATCGTCTCATTCCGCGGGATGCGGCACGCGGCGCACGTCGAACTGACCGCGGGGCCCGAGTACTTCATCGATCTCAACGACCGCTTCCGCCACCACCGCAGGGACATCGCCGCCGCCCTGGCGCACGAGGTGATGCACATCTACCTGCACCGCCTCGGCCTGTCCTTCCCCGGCACGCACGCCAACGAAATCCTCACCGACACCGCGACCGCCTACCTCGGCGCGGGCTGGCTGCTGCTGGACGCCTACCGCGAGCACGGCACGTCCTCGCAGAAGCTGGGCTACCTCACGCCCGAGGAGTTCGGCTACGTCCTCGCCAAGCGGGCGCTGTTCTTCGGCGAGGACCCGGCGCCGTGGTTCACCAGTCCGCAGGCGTACGACGCCTACCGCGCGGGGCGGCAGCGGGCGCTGGGCGACACCCGGCGGCCGCCGCTGGCCGCCGCGGGCCGGGCCGACCGGTGGCGGTACGCGAGGGACCGGCGCGCCGCGCGGGTGCCGCGCCCCTTCCCCGGCCCGCCGCCGGACGCCGGATACGCCTTCGACGGCCCGGGCCCGCTGCGCGTCTCCTTCCCCTGCCCGGCCTGCCACCAGCGCATCCGGCTGCCCGTACGCGGCCCGCTCCGCGCCCGCTGCGCGCTGTGCCGCACGGAGCTGGAGTGCGACACGTAATCACGACGACAGGGCGGCTACAGCCAGTCGGTCTCGGGCGTGGCGGCCGCCAGCGTGGCCGCCACGTCCTCGGTGACCGGGTCGCCGTGCGGTACGCACACCACCTCGACCCGCTCCAGCGCGGCCAGCCGCCGGAACGACGCGATGGCCTGCTCCCGGTCGACGTTGCCGGGGCCGAGCACCGCCCGGCCCTCCCCGGTGCCGATGATGTCCCCGGGGAAGAGCACCCGGGACTCCGGCAGATGCAGGGCGACGCCGCCGGGGGTGTGGCCGTGGGTGGCGAGGACGTGCACCGGCTCACCCCATCCCGTCAGCTCGTCGCCCTCGTGCAGTTCGATGTCCACCGCGACGGGGCGCTGCTCCGGCATCCCGGCGTCCGCGAAGCCCGCCATGATCCCGTCGAACAGGGTCTGCTCGGCGGCGGTGAAGCGCGGTGGCGGCTCCGGCGCCTCCCCGCGGATGACCGGGGCGTCGGGCGCGCCGGCCAGCACGGTGGCGCCGGTGGCCGCCGCGAGGTCGGCGGCCGAACCGGTGTGGTCGATGTGCGAGTGGGTCAGCACGATCTGCCGGACGTCCTCGGGGCGCCCGCCGAGCCCGTCCAGCGCCGCCAGGACGGCCGGCGCGGAGCCCGGTACACCGGTGTCCACCAGGGCGTACCCGGCACGCGCCGACCGGCCGCCGGGCGGCAGCCGTACGACGTACACATGGCCCACGGGAAAGGGCAGTTGCCATATCGCGGAGGTGAGCTGTCGGGGTCTCATGCGGCGAATCTACGGCGACGGGCCGTCGGCGGCCGGTCGTTCCGCTGTGGGCCGAGCACCGGCCGCAAGGCCCGCGCCGGTGGGCCTTCGAGCGCGCTCCAGCGCCTAGGCTCGCCGGTATGAGCCCTTCCATCGCGACGAACAAGAAGGTCGAACTCCCCGAGCTGCTGGAGTTCGTCCGCCCCCGGCACCGCGCCATCCTGCTCACCCGCCGGTCCGACGGCACCCCGCAGGGCTCGCCGCTGACCTGCGGCGTGGACGACTCGGGCCGGATCGTGATCTCGACGTACCCGGAGCGCGCCAAGGTGCGCAACGCCCGCCGTGCGCCGTCCGTCAGCGTGATCGTCCTCTCCGACGAGTGGAACGGCCCCTGGGTGCAGGTCGACGGCGAGGCCGAGGTCATCGACGCGCCGGACTCGGTCGAGCCGCTGGTGGAGTACTTCCGCAACATCTCCGGCGAGCACCCGGACTGGGACGAGTACCGCGCGGCCATGATCAAGCAGGGCAAGTCCATCATCCGCATCACCCCCCGCCGCTGGGGCCCGATCGCCACGGGCGGCTTCCCGGCCCGGCTGGTGGAGGACGAGGGCTGAACAGCCCGTCCACCGGCGCCGGACGCACGCGCGGCGCCTGCCCTCACCGGTCGGGGAAGGGGCAGGCGCCGCGTTGTTCCGCACTCCGTTGTACGGGACATTCAGGGGTGACGGTGCGTCACATCGTGCGTCACACGGTCAGTGCACGGTCCGTGGGCTTGATCGGAGCGGGCAGGGAGGACGCGCCGGTCAGGAAGCGGTCCACGCCCTTGGCCGCGGAGCGGCCCTCGGCGATGGCCCACACGATCAGCGACTGGCCGCGGCCCGCGTCACCGGCGACGTACACGCCGGGGACGTTGGTGGCGAACTCGGCGTCGCGGGCGATGTTGCCGCGCTCGTCCAGCTCCAGGCCGAACTGCTCGACGAGGCCGTTCTCCTTGTCGGTGCCGGTGAAGCCCATCGCGAGGGTGACCAGCTGAGCGGGGATCTTCCGCTCGGTGCCGGGCTTCTGCTCCAGCTTGCCGTCCTTGAACTCCACCTCGACCAGGTGCAGCCACTGGACGTTGCCGTCCTCGTCGCCCTCGAAGTGGGTGGTGTTGACGGAGTAGATCCGCTCGCCGCCCTCCTCGTGCGCGGAGGTGACCTTGTAGAGCATCGGGAACGTCGGCCAGGGCTGGCCCTCGTTCCGCTCCTCGCCCGGCTTGGGCATGATCTCCAGCTGGGTCACGGAGGCCGCGCCCTGGCGGTGCGCCGTGCCGACGCAGTCCGCACCGGTGTCGCCGCCGCCGATGACCACGACGTGCTTGCCCTCGGCGGAGATCGGGGGCGTGGTGAGGTCGCCCTCCTGGACCTTGTTCGCGAGCGGGAGGTACTCCATCGCGAAGTGGATGCCCTTGAGGTCGCGGCCGGGCACCGGCAGGTCGCGGGAGGTGGTCGAGCCCGCGGCGATCACGACGGCGTCATAGCGACGGCGCAGCTTCGCCGCGTCGATGTCGCGGCCGATCTCCGTCTCGGTGCGGAACTTGGTGCCCTCCGCGCGCATCTGCTCGATGCGGCGGTTGATGTGCCGCTTCTCCATCTTGAACTCGGGGATGCCGTAGCGGAGAAGACCACCGATACGGTCCGCGCGCTCGTAGACGGCGACGGTGTGACCCGCGCGGGTCAGCTGCTGGGCCGCGGCGAGACCCGCCGGGCCCGAGCCGATGACGGCGACGGTCTTGCCGGACAGGCGCTCGGGCGGCTGCGGGGTGACGTCCCCGTTGTCCCACGCCTTGTCGATGATGGAGACCTCGACGTTCTTGATGGTCACCGGCGGCTGGTTGATGCCCAGCACGCAGGCGGCCTCGCACGGCGCGGGGCAGAGGCGACCGGTGAACTCCGGGAAGTTGTTGGTCGCGTGCAGCCGCTCGCTCGCGGCCTCCCAGTCGTTGCGGTACGCGTAGTCGTTCCACTCGGGGATGAGGTTCCCCAGCGGACAGCCGTTGTGGCAGAACGGGATGCCGCAGTCCATGCAGCGCGACGCCTGCTTGCTGATGATCGGCAGCAGGGAGCCGGGCCGGTAGACCTCGTTCCAGTCCTTGACCCGCTCCTCGACGGGACGGGTCTGCGCGACCTCGCGGTCGTGGTTCAGGAAGCCCTTGGGGTCAGCCATTGGTCGCCGCCTCCATCATCTTCTCGTGGGTCGCGGACTCGGAGAGTCCGGCCTGCTCAGCGGCGTCCTTGGCGGCGAGCACTGCCTTGTACGTGGGCGGGATGACCTTGCTGAAGCGCGCGGCCGCGGCATCCCAGTCGGCGAGGAGCTTCTCGGCGACGGTCGAGCCGGTCTCCTCCTGGTGGCGACGCACCACGTCGTGCAGCCACTGCTTGTCGGTCTCGTCCAGCGTGTCGTGCACCGCGGAGACGAGCTCCTTGTTGACGTTGGCCTTGTCCAGGTCGATGACGTAGGCGAAACCGCCGGACATGCCGGCCGCGAAGTTGCGGCCCGTCTCGCCGAGCACGACCGCGTTGCCGCCGGTCATGTACTCGCAGCCGTGGTCGCCCACGCCCTCGGAGACCACCGTGGCACCGGAGTTGCGGACGCAGAAGCGCTCGCCGACCCGGCCGCGGAGGTAGAGCTCGCCGCCGGTCGCGCCGTAGGCGAGGGTGTTGCCCGCGATGGTGGAGTACTCGGCCAGGTGGTCGGCGCCGCGGTCCGGGCGGACGATCACGCGGCCGCCGGAGAGGCCCTTGCCGACGTAGTCGTTGGCGTCGCCCTCCAGGCGGAGGGTGACACCCTTCGGCAGGAACGCGCCGAAGGACTGGCCGGCCGAGCCGGTGAAGGTGATGTCGATGGTGTCGTCGGGCAGGCCCGCGCCACCGAACTTCTTCGTCACCTCGTGGCCCAGCATGGTGCCGACCGTGCGGTTGATGTTGCGGATGGCGACCTGCGCCCGTACGGGCTGGGCCTGCTCCGCGGTGTCCGCGGCGAGCGCGTCGGCCGCCAGCTTGATGAGCTGGTTGTCCAGCGCCTTCTCCAGGCCGTGGTCCTGCACGGTGATCTGGTGGCGGACGGCGCCCTCGGGCAGCTCGGGCACGTGCAGCAGCGGGGCCAGGTCCAGGCCCTGCGCCTTCCAGTGGTTCACGGCCTGGGTGGTGTCCAGCAGCTCGGCGTGGCCGACGGCCTCCTCCAGCGTGCGGAAGCCCAGCTCGGCGAGGAGCTCACGGACCTCCTCGGCGATGAACTGGAAGAAGTTGACGATGTACTCGGCCTTGCCGGTGAACCGTTCGCGCAGCGTCGGGTTCTGCGTGGCGATGCCGACCGGGCAGGTGTCCAGGTGGCAGACGCGCATCATGACGCAGCCGGAGACCACCAGCGGGGCGGTCGCGAAGCCGTACTCCTCGGCACCCAGCAGGGCGGCGATGACCACGTCGCGGCCGGTCTTCAGCTGGCCGTCGGTCTGCACGACGATGCGGTCGCGCAGGCCGTTGAGCAGCAGCGTCTGCTGGGTCTCGGCGAGGCCGAGCTCCCAGGGGCCACCGGCGTGCTTCAGCGAGGTGAGCGGCGAGGCGCCCGTACCGCCGTCGTGGCCGGAGATCAGGACCACGTCCGCGTGTGCCTTGGAGACACCCGCGGCGACCGTGCCGACGCCGACCTCGGAGACCAGCTTCACGTGGATGCGGGCCTGCGGGTTGGCGTTCTTGAGGTCGTGGATCAGCTGAGCCAGGTCCTCGATGGAGTAGATGTCGTGGTGCGGCGGCGGGGAGATCAGGCCCACGCCCGGCGTCGAGTGACGCGTCTTGGCGACCCACGGGTAGACCTTGTGGCCGGGCAGCTGACCGCCCTCACCGGGCTTGGCGCCCTGGGCCATCTTGATCTGGATGTCGTCGGAGTTGACGAGGTACTCGCTGGTCACACCGAAGCGGCCGGACGCGACCTGCTTGATGGACGAGCGGCGCGCCGGGTCGTACAGGCGCTCCGGGTCCTCGCCGCCCTCACCGGTGTTGGACTTGCCGCCCAGCTGGTTCATGGCGATGGCGAGGGTCTCGTGCGCCTCCTGCGAGATGGAGCCGTACGACATGGCGCCGGTGGAGAACCGCTTGACGATCTCGCTGACCGGCTCGACCTCCTCGATCGGGATCGAGGGGCGGTCCGACTTGAAGCCGAACAGGCCACGCAGCGTCATCAGGCGCTCGGACTGCTCGTTGACCCGCTCGGTGTACTTCTTGAAGATGTCGTACCGGCCCGAGCGCGCGGAGTGCTGCAGGCGGAAGACGGTCTCCGGGTCGAACAGGTGCGGCTCGCCCTCGCGGCGCCACTGGTACTCGCCGCCGATGTCCAGCGCGCGGTGCGCCGGGGCGATGCCGGAGGCCGGGTACGCCTTGGCGTGCCGCTGGGCGACCTCCTTGGCGATGACGTCCAGGCCCGCGCCGCCGATCTTGGTGGCGGTGCCGTGGAAGTAGGTGTCGACGAAGTCCTCGTCCAGGCCGACGGCCTCGAAGACCTGCGCGCCGCGGTAGGAGGCGACGGTGGAGATGCCCATCTTGGACATGACCTTCAGGACGCCCTTGCCGAGCGCCTTGATCAGGTTCTTGATGGCGGTCTCGGCCTCGACGCCGGGCAGGAAGGTGCCGTCGCGGACCAGGTCCTCGACGGACTCCATGGCCAGGTACGGGTTGACCGCGGCGGCGCCGTAGCCGATCAGCAGCGCGACGTGGTGCACCTCGCGGACGTCACCGGCCTCGACGAGCAGACCCACCTGGGTGCGCTGCTTCGTACGGATGAGGTGGTGGTGGACGGCCGAGGTGAGCAGCAGCGACGGGATCGGCGCGTGCTCGGCGTCGGAGTGCCGGTCGGACAGCACGATCAGGCGCGCGCCGTCCTCGATGGCGGCCTCGGCCTCGGCGCAGATCTCCGCGATGCGGGCGGCGAGGGCGTCGCCGCCGCCGTGCACGCGGTACAGGCCGGAGAGGGTGACGGCCGTCATCCCCGGCATGTCGCCGTCGGCGTTGATGTGGATGAGCTTGGCCAGCTCATCGTTGTCGATCACCGGGAAGGGCAGGGTGACGCTGCGGCAGGAGGCCGCGGTCGGCTCCAGGAGGTTGCCCTGCGGGCCCAGCGAGGAGATCAGCGAGGTGACCAGCTCCTCGCGGATGGCGTCCAGCGGCGGGTTGGTGACCTGCGCGAACAGCTGGGTGAAGTAGTCGAAGAGCAGCCGGGGACGCTCGGAGAGCGCGGCGATCGGCGAGTCCGTACCCATCGAACCGATGGGCTCGGCACCGGCCTTGGCCATCGGCGCGAGGAGGACGCGCAGCTCCTCCTCGGTGTAGCCGAAGGTCTGCTGGCGGCGGGTGACCGAGGCGTGGGTGTGCACGATGTGCTCGCGCTCGGGGAGGTCCTCGAGCTCGATCTCGCCGGCCTCCAGCCACTCCGCGTACGGGTGCTCGGCGGCGAGGGCGCCCTTGATCTCGTCGTCCTCGACGATGCGGTGCTCGGCGGTGTCCACGAGGAACATCCGGCCGGGCTGCAGGCGGCCCTTGCGGACGACCTTGGCGGGGTCGATGTCCAGGACGCCGACCTCGGAGGAGAGCACGACGAGGCCGTCGTCGGTGACCCAGTAACGGCCGGGGCGCAGGCCGTTGCGGTCCAGGACCGCGCCGACCTGGGTGCCGTCGGTGAAGGTGACGCAGGCCGGGCCGTCCCAGGGCTCCATCATCGTGGAGTGGTACTGGTAGAAGGCGCGCCGGGCCGGGTCCATGGAGGGGCTGTTCTCCCACGCCTCCGGGACCATCATCAGCACGGAGTGCGGCAGCGAACGGCCGCCGAGGTGGAGCAGCTCCAGTACCTCGTCGAAGGACGCGGAGTCGGAGGCGTCCGGCGTACAGACGGGGAACAGCCGGTCCAGCGTCTCGGTGGCCTCGCCGAAGAGCTTGCTGGCGAGCTGGGACTCGCGGGCGCGCATCCAGTTGCGGTTGCCCTTGACCGTGTTGATCTCGCCGTTGTGCGCGACGAAGCGGTACGGGTGGGCCAGCGGCCAGCTCGGGAAGGTGTTGGTGGAGAACCGCGAGTGGACCAGCGCGATGGCGGTCGCGAAGCGGCGGTCGGACAGGTCCGGGAAGAACGGCTCCAGCTGTCCGGTGGTCAGCATGCCCTTGTACACGATCGTGCGCGCGGACAGCGACGGGAAGTACACGCCGGCCTCGCGCTCGGCGCGCTTGCGCAGCGCGAACGCCTTGCGGTCCAGCGCCAGCCCGGTGTTCTCACCGTCGGCGACGAACAGCTGGGAGAAGGCGGGCATGGTGGCGCGGGCGCCATTGCCGAGCAGCTGCGGGGCGACGGGCACGACGCGCCAGCCGAGGACGTTCAGGCCCTCTTCGGACGCGATCGTCTCGATCTTCGAGACGGCGGCGGCCGCGTCCTCGGCGTCCGCGGGGAGGAAGGCGATGCCCGCGGCGTACGCGCCGGCCTCGGGGAGCTCGAAGGTGACGTTCTCGCGGAGGAAGGCGTCGGGGATCTGGAGCAGGATGCCCGCACCGTCGCCGGAGTCGGGCTCGGAGCCGGTGGCGCCGCGGTGTTCGAGGTTCCGCAGGACGGTCAGCGCCTGTTCGACCAGTGCGTGGCTCGCCTCGCCGGTGAGGGTCGCGACAAAGCCGACGCCGCAGGCGTCGTGCTCGTTACGCGGGTCGTACATCCCCTGCTGGGCGGGGCGCCCGTCCATGGGCGACCAGGCGGCGCTGGTAGCGCTGCCGGTGGTCGCGGAGTGCGTGGACGCGGAACGCATCGGCTCTCCCAACGTCGTCGTGGCATGTGCAGTGCCGAGGGACGACGTTGGCCCTCCGCGAAATTTTGCGTGCAGGTTACAGGATGACCCCGATCTCGTGAATCGGATAGGGGCTTCCAACATGCGGACACCGCTCATGGCGGTGGATCAAGAACGCGATGGGACAGATCATCGTCCGACAGCGCGGGTCACCGTGAAGCGACGTTGCCTCCGGCGCCAGAGCCTTATGCCCGCTGTACCAAAACTGAAACCGCTAGGTAACAGGTTAATTATGCGTCTGCACGCATAGGGCGTCACCCTACGGCGGTTCCGAACAGTGCGCCCAGGACGTACGTCACACCCGCGGCGGCGCCGCCGAGGGCCAGTTGACGCAGTCCGCTGTACCACCAGGACCGTGCCGTCACCCGTGCAACAACCGCACCGCAAGCAAAAAGTCCCAGCAGCGCGAGCAGCACGGCGGGCCACAGCGCGGAGGCGCCCAGCAGGTACGGCAGGACCGGCAGCAGCGCGCCCAGCGCGAAGGAGCCGAAGGAGGACGCGGCGGCGACCAGCGGCGAGGGCAGGTCGGACGGGTCCACGCCCAGCTCCTCGCGGGCGTGGATCTCCAGCGCCTGCTCCGGGTCCTTGGAGAGCTGCGCGGCCACCTCGCGGGCGAGCCTCGGCTCCACCCCGCGCGACTCGTACAGCGCGGCCAGCTCCGCCTGCTCGTCCTTGGGGTGTTTACGCAGCTCACGCCGCTCTATGTCCAGCTCGGCCTGGACCAGCTCGCGCTGCGAGGCGACCGAGGTGTATTCGCCCGCGGCCATCGAGAAGGCACCGGCGGCCAGCCCGGCCAGGCCCGTGATGACGATCGTCTGCTGCGACACCGAGCCGCCGGCCACCCCCGTCATCAGGGCGAGGTTCGACACCAGCCCGTCCATGGCGCCGAAGACCGCCGGCCGCAGCCAGCCGCCGTTCACGTCACGGTGCGTGTGGTTGTCACGGTGGGCAACATGCGTCGGAGCCGACGCGTCCATGACATCAATGACGGACATAGGGACCTCTCCCTCCCTCGCGAGGTGTGGGCCGATGAGCGGCACTTCCCCCTGCAACACCCTCGAAGTTAGGCGCCTCACACCCCTTCGCGCTAGCAAGGAAGGCCGTACTTACCGCTCTGACCTGCGGCTTTACCGAAGCCCTCGCTGTGAGATCTGGATCACGTCAACGCTTTCGCGACCCGCGGGATACGGCCATCAAGACATCGCTCCGATCCGGCGTGATGTCCCCCTATTCGCGGCAAACCGGCCCTACCATCCCTCAGACGCGTACGCATCCGGACCGGCCGGCGGAAGGGCACGCACATGAGCACACCGCACGCCCCCTCACCCGTCCCGGTCACCCCGGGTGACCAGCCCGCCGATCTGCGGGACCGGGGCCGCGGCGCGCTGCTGGGCCTCGCCGTGGGCGACGCGCTCGGCGCGCCCGCGGAGAACATGAAGCCCTCGCAGATCCGCCGCCGCTGGGGCCGCATCGAAGGCTTCGTCGCCGACGACCCGGCCGGCACCGACGACACCGAATACGCCATCTTCTCCGGCCTGCTGCTGGCCGAACACGGCTCGGCGCTCACCGTGGCGCACGTCGAGGCCGCCTGGCACCAGTGGATCGCCGACCTGGACGAGGGCCCCTTCCGCGGCGCAGGGTTCAGCGAACGCGGCACCCTGGAGAACCTCCGCCGGGGCCTCGCCGCACCGATTTCCGCCCAGCACCGGCATGCCTGGAGCGACGGACTGGCGATGCGGGCCGCGCCCTTCGGCGTACACGCGGCGGGCCGGCCCGCCGAGGCCGCCCGGCTGGTCGCGGTGGACGGCACGGTCAGCCACGACGGCGAGGGCATCTACGGCGGACAGGCGGTGGCCGCCGGGGTCGCGGCCGCGATGGTCGCCCGGACCACCGACGCGGTCATCGCCGCCGCGCTCTCCGTCGTCCCCGAAGACTCCTGGACGGCGCGCTCGCTGCGCCGCGCGGTCGCCGCCGCCCAGCGCTCCCGGCTGGACCCCGGCATCACCCGCCTCGGTACCGAACGCGCCGTACGGTCCGCCGTCGTCATCGGCGGCTATCCCTGGACCGACCTGGCGCCCGAAGCGGTCGGGCTGGCCTTCGGCGCGTTCGCCGCCGCGGCCGGCGACTTCCCCGCCTCGGTCCTCACCGCCGTCAACATGGGCCGCGACGCCGACACCACGGCGGCGGTCGCCGGCGCCCTGTCCGGAGCGCTGGGCGGCTTCGCCGCCGTACCCACGGAATGGGCCGAGGTGATCGGCCCGGTACGAGGCAGCTGCCTCCCCTCGATGGCGGGCTACCACGTCCTGGACATCGCCGACCTCCTCACCCCGGAGCCACCGGCATGACCGCCACAGCGGGCCCTTCCGCCACAGCTGCGAGCCCCTCCGCCGCAGCTGCGGGCAGTCGTGCCGCCACCGCCTCTCCCACCCCCGCTGCGGGCAGTCGTGCCGCTGGGGCGGCACGGGTGGGCGCAGCGGCACCTCTACCGGCGAGCAGCCGAACCCCCTATCCCCCACCCACCGGCACCCGCATCGAGGGCCTGCTCCTAGGACTCGCCGCAGGAGACGCCGCCGGCTGGCCGGCCAGCCGGCACCGCGCCGCCCGCATGCCCGAATGGACCCGTCGCCTCACCCGCGAACTCGACACCTTCGCCGAGCAGAACGCCACCACCACGCTCCCCGTCCCCATCGCCCTCAACCAGCCCCCGGAACCGCTCCGCCTGGGCCCCTCCGACGACGCCGAGTGGGCCGCCTTCACCGCCGGCTCCGTGCTCACCGCGGCCGGTGCGTTCCTCTCCGACCTCGGCCGGGACCGCCGGATGCGGGCCGCCCTCGACCTGGCCTGGAACGCGCTGGCCTGCGAGGTCGCGGCCGCCGCCGACCGGGCTCCGGAGGTGGAGTCGGCCGTGCTGCCGCTGCGCGCCCGGATCTCCGTACGCGCCGGGCTCGGCAACCTCGCCGCCGGGCTCCGCCCGCCCGCCACCGGCCACGACAACCCGCACTTCTTCGACGACGCGGCCTGCGTACGCGCCGCCGTACTGGCCGTCGTCCACCCCGGCGACCCGGAAGCCGCCGCCGGGCTCGCCGAGTTCGACGCCCGGTACACCCAGGACGGCGACGGCGTGCACGGCGCCCGCGCGATGGCCGCCGCGGTCGCCGCCGCGCTCGGCGGTGCCGACGTGGCCGCCTGCGTCGAAGCCGCCCTCGCCCAGCTCCCCGAGGGCACCGAGATCCGCCGCAACGCCCTGCACGCCGTACGGCTGGCCGAGGCCACCGCCGACGGCCGCCCCGGCGCCGCCTTCGCGCTGGTCCCCACCCTGGAACACGAGATCGTCGACCACGTCTACAGCTACGGCATCGCCGCCGCCGAGACCGTGCCGGTCGCCCTCGCGCTGGCCCTCGCGGGCGGCGGCCGGACCGCCGAGGCGGTGCCCGCGGCGGCCTGCCTCTCCCGCGTCGCCGACTCCGCGCCCGCCCTCGCCGGCGCCCTGAC
>NZ_NHSG01000138.1:0-16584 GCF_020024005.1 Streptomyces purpurogeneiscleroticus | reverse complement strand
CCCTGCCGGGCCGCGCCCCCACCGGACCGCCCCGCGTACACCTCCGAGCGGCCTCGGACCCGCCCGGCCGGCCCCGGACTCGCCAAACCGGCGGATCGCGTTCCCGTAGTAGTACGTCCCGGACAAACACCGGTCCGGGAGTGCCGCCCTACCGTGGACCCGTCCGGAAGGGCGACCGAGGTCGGACGCGGCAGGCAGCCGCCGCGCGTACCGACCGGCACGCCACTCACCACGCCACCGAGAAGGGCCGGTATCCACTGTGCCGATCCGTAATGACGCAGCCACCACGGCTTTCTGGCTCGCCGGCCGAGCCGCCACCGGCGCGGAGACCTTCGAGGTCACCTCGCC
The DNA here is from genome assembly GCF_020024005.1 of Streptomyces purpurogeneiscleroticus. NCBI lineage: Bacteria > Bacillati > Actinomycetota > Actinomycetes > Kitasatosporales > Streptomycetaceae > Streptomyces > Streptomyces purpurogeneiscleroticus. The sequence goes on along the minus strand of NZ_NHSG01000138.1, from coordinate 16,236 downwards.
CTGGGACGGCCGCACCGTCGGCACCGTGAGCGTGCCCACCGAGGAGCAGGTCGAGGAGGCCGTGGCCGCGTCCGTCGCGGTCCAGGCCGAGTTCGCCGCCACCCCCGCCCACGTGCGCGCCGCCGCGCTGGACCACGTCACCAAGCGTCTGGTGGAGCGTACGGAGGAGATCGCCCAGCTGATCTCCGCGGAGAACGGCAAGCCGATCAAGTGGGCGCGCGGTGAGGTCGGCCGCGCCGTGTCGGTCTTCCGGTTCGCCGCTGAGGAGGCCCGCCGCTTCAACGCCGGCGAGGCCATGCGCCTGGACACCGACGGCGGCGGCGCGGGCCGTCTCGCGCTGATCCGCCGGGTCCCCAAGGGCACCGTGCTCGGCATCGCGCCGTTCAACTTCCCGCTCAATCTCAGCGCCCACAAGGTCGCCCCGGCGATCGCGGCCGGCGTGCCGATCATCCTCAAGCCCGCCCCGGCCACCCCGCTCTCCGGCCTGATCCTCGGCGAGCTGCTGGCCGAGACCGACCTGCCGGCCGGCTCCTGGAGCATCCTCCCGGTGCCGAACGACCGGATGCCCGCGCTGGTCCAGGACGAGCGGCTGCCGGTGATCTCCTTCACCGGTTCCGAGAAGGTCGGTTACGCGATCATGGACTCGGTGCCGCGCAAGCACTGCACCCTGGAGCTCGGCGGCAACGGCGCGGCCGTGATCCTCGCCGACTACGCCTCCGAAGCGGACCTGGACTGGGCGGCGCAGCGCATCGCCACCTTCTCCAACTACCAGGGCGGCCAGTCCTGCATCTCCGTGCAGCGCGTGATCGCCGACGCGTCCGTGTACGACCGGCTGCTGCCGAAGATCGTCGAGCGCGTCGAGGCGCAGGTCACCGGCGACCCGACGGACCCCGCGACCGAGGTCGGCCCGCTGGTCAGCGAGGACGCCGCCAAGCGCGTGGAGTCCTGGGTCGACGAGGCCGTGCAGGCCGGCGCCCAGCTGCTCGCCGGCGGCAAGCGCGAGGGCGCCACGTACGCGCCGACCGTCCTGGCCGACCTCCCCGAGGGCACCACCCTCGCGTGCGAGGAGGTCTTCGGCCCGGTTCTGTCGGTGCAGAAGGTGGACGGCGAGGCCGCGGCCTTCGCCGCCGTCAACAGCTCCAAGTACGGCCTCCAGGCAGGCGTGTTCACGCACGACCTGCAGACCGCCTTCCGCGCCCACAAGGTGCTGGAGGTGGGCGGCGTGATCATCGGCGACGTGCCGTCGTACCGCGCCGACCAGATGCCGTACGGCGGCGCCAAGCAGTCCGGTGTGGGCCGCGAGGGCGTCCGCTACGCGATGGACGACTACACCTACGAGCGAGTGATGGTGATGACCGGGCTGGAACTCTGACGCTTCCGGCCAGGGGCCGGACAACTGGACAGCAAGGGCCGGGGCGCATATTCGGGTGCGCCCCGGCCCTCCGGTGTTCCGGGACCGGGGACCGCCGGCACAGCCGCCGTAAACATGGGAATCATTTTCAGGTAAGCTGACGGCCGTACCGAACCCTGCCGACCTGGAGGATCCCCATGGCCGTCCCCAAGCGGAAGATGTCCCGCTCCAACACCCGCCACCGCCGCTCCAACTGGAAGGCCGCGCAGCCGGACCTGGTGCCGATCACCATCGACGGCAGCACGTACACCGTTCCGCGCCGTCTCGTGAAGGCGTACCAGCGCGGGCTGATCGACCCGCCGCGGGGCTGACGGCCGGGACCGGGCGCCGGGTCCGGGGTCACGGCCCTGCGTCCGTGTGCGCGAAGGCTGGTGCAAGTCGCGCGGATCGGGTACAGACTCACAAGTAGCACTGACCGGTAGCCAATCCGGGCAGGCAACTGACCGGTAGCCGGCCCGGCGGACCGGTACGGATGACCCGACTCCGCGGCGAGGTGACCCTCCTCATGACCGCTCCATCCACCCGCAACGTCTCCGAACGCGAAGCCCGGCAGGTCGCCGAGGCGGCCCGTGAACAGGACTGGCGCAAGCCCAGCTTCGCCAAGGAGCTGTTCCTGGGGCGTTTTCGGCTCGACCTCATACACCCGCATCCCACTCCTGCCGCGGAAGCGGTCCAGCGCGGCGAGGAATTCCTCGCCAAGCTCCGTGACTTCTGCGAGACGAAGATCGACGGTGCGCGCATCGAGCGCGAGGCGCAGATCCCCGACGAGACCATCGCCGGTCTCAAGGAGCTCGGCGCGTTCGGCATGAAGATCGACACCAAGTACGGTGGCCTGGGCCTCACCCAGGTGTACTACAACAAGGCGCTGGCGCTGGTCGGTTCTGCCAGCCCCGCGATCGGGGCGCTGCTCTCCGCGCACCAGTCGATCGGCGTACCGCAGCCGCTGAAACTGTTCGGCACACAGGAGCAGAAGGACCAGTTCCTGCCGCGCTGTGCCCGTACGGACATCACCGCGTTCCTGCTCACCGAACCGGACGTAGGTTCGGACCCGGCCCGGCTGGCCACCATGGCCGTACCGGACGGGGACGACTACGTACTGGACGGCGTCAAGCTGTGGACGACCAACGGCGTCGTCGCCGACCTGCTCGTCGTGATGGCCCGCGTACCGAAGTCCGAGGGGCACAAGGGCGGCATCACCGCCTTCGTCGTCGAGGCGGGCTCGGACGGCATCACGGTGGAGAACCGCAACGCCTTCATGGGGCTGCGCGGCATAGAGAACGGCGTCACCCGCTTCCACCAGGTACGGGTGCCCGCTGCGAACCGCATCGGACCCGAGGGCGCGGGCCTGAAGATCGCGCTGACCACGCTCAACACCGGACGGCTGTCGCTGCCCGCCATGTGCGTGGGCGTCGGCAAGTGGTGCCTGAAGATCGCCCGCGAGTGGTCCGCCGCGCGCGAGCAGTGGGGCAAGCCGGTCGCCAAGCACGAGGCGGTCGGCGGCAAGATCTCCTTCATCGCCGCCACCACCTTCGCGCTGGAAGCCGTCGTCGACCTCTCCTCGCAGATGGCCGACGAGGACCGCAACGACATCCGCATCGAAGCGGCCCTCGCCAAGCTGTACGGCTCGGAAATGGGCTGGCTGATGGCGGACGAGCTGGTCCAGATCCGCGGCGGCCGCGGCTTCGAGACCGCGGAGTCGCTCGCGGCCCGCGGCGAGCGGGCCGTCCCCGCCGAGCAGGTGCTGCGCGACATGCGCATCAACCGGATCTTCGAGGGCTCCACGGAGATCATGCACCTGCTCATCGCCCGCGAGGCGGTGGACGCCCACCTCTCCGTCGCCGGTGACCTCATCGACCCCGACAAGTCCCTCGGCGACAAGGGGAAGGCCGCGGCGCGGGCGGGCGGCTTCTACGCCCGCTGGCTGCCCAAGCTGGTCGCCGGGCCCGGCCAGGTGCCCGGCGCGTACGCGGAGTTCGGCGAGCTGGCCACGCACCTGCGGTACGTCGAACGCAGCGCCCGCAAGCTCGCGCGCGCCACGTTCTACGCGATGTCGCGCTGGCAGGGCCGGATGGAGACCAAGCAGGGCTTCCTCGGGCGGATCGTGGACATCGGCGCCGAACTGTTCGCGATGAGCGCCGCGTGCGTACGGGCCGAGCACCTGAAGGCCACCGGCGAACACGGCCGCGAGGCACACCAGCTCGCCGAGGTGTTCTGCCGGCAGGCCAGGGTCCGGGTCGAAGAGCTGTTCGCACGGCTGTGGACCAACACCGACGACCTGGACCGCAAGGTCGTGGCCGGGGTGCTGACCGGCACGTACACCTGGCTGGAGGAAGGCGTCATCGACCCCAGCGGCGACGGTCCGTGGATCGCCGACGCGACGCCGGGGCCCGCGCGGAGGGAGAACGTCCACCGGCGGATCCGCAGCTGAGGAACGTGCACCGGCGGCTCCGGTGACGGGCGGAGCCGCCGGTGACGGGACGGGGGACGGGCCGGTACTCGCGCTTGCGGGTACCGGCCCGTACTGGGCGCGCCCGCGGCCCGTGCGCCGCCCGGTGCGCCCGGCCGACCGGATATCCCGCGAGCTGGTGTCCGTACTCCGGACGTGACCGGCCACAATGGTGCCCATGACGGAATCCCTCGCCCATCCGCACCTGCGTTTCGACCCGCCGGCCACCGCACCCGGCGAGCCACGTGACATCGTGATCCTCGGCTCGACCGGCTCCATCGGCACCCAGGCGATCGATCTCGTCCTGCGCAACCCGGACCGCTTCCGCGTCACCGGCCTCTCCGCCGCCGGCGGCCGGGTCGCGCTCCTCGCCGAGCAGGCGCGGCAGCTGCGCGTCGGCACGGTCGCGGTGGCCCGCGAGGACGTGGTGCCCGCGCTGCGCGAGGCGCTGTCGGCACAGTACGGACCGGGCGAGCCGCAGCCGGAGATCCTCGCCGGCCCCGACGCCGCCACCCGGCTCGCCGCCACCAAGTGCCACACCGTACTGAACGGCATCACCGGCTCCATCGGCCTCGCGCCCACCCTCGCGGCCCTGGAGAGCGGCGCCTCCCTCGCGCTCGCCAACAAGGAGTCGCTGATCGTGGGCGGCCCGCTGGTCAAGGCGCTCGCGAAGCCCGGCCAGATCGTCCCCGTCGACTCCGAGCACTCCGCGCTCTTCCAGGGCCTGATGGGCGGCCGCCGCGACGAGGTGCGCAAGCTCGTCGTCACCGCCTCCGGCGGCCCGTTCCGCGGCCGCAGCAAGGCCGAGCTGGCCGCCGTCACGCCCGAGCAGGCGCTCGCACACCCCACCTGGGCGATGGGCCCGGTCATCACGATCAACTCCGCGACCCTGGTCAACAAGGGCCTGGAGGTCATCGAGGCACACCTGCTGTACGACGTGCCCTTCGAGCACATCGAGGTCGTGGTCCACCCGCAGTCCTACATCCACTCCATGGTGGAGTTCACCGACGGCTCCACCCTCGCCCAGGCCAGCCCGCCCGACATGCGGATGCCGATCGCGCTGGGACTCGGCTGGCCCGACCGGGTGCCGGACGCCGCGCCCGGCATCGACTGGACGAAGGCCCACACCTGGGAGTTCTTCCCGCTGGACCAGGACGCCTTCCCCTCCGTACCGCTCGCCTGCCACGTCGGCGCGCTCGGCGGCACGGCCCCCGCCGTCTTCAACGCCGCCAACGAGGAGTGCGTCGACGCATTCTTGAAGGGCGGGCTGCCGTTCACAGGAATTGTCGATACGGTCGCCGAAGTCGTCGCCGAGCACGGCACGCCCGCGCCGGGAACGTCGCTCACCCTCTCGGACGTACTGGAAGCGGAGACCTGGGCGCGCGCCCGCGCCCGCGAACTGGCCGCCCGTGCGGCACGTACACCATCGGAGGCCCGCGCATGACGACCTGGATGACCATCCTCGGCATCGTCGTCTTCGTCGTCGGCCTGCTCTTCTCGATCGCCTGGCACGAGCTGGGGCACCTCTCGACCGCGAAGATGTTCGGCATCCGCGTGCCGCAGTACATGGTCGGGTTCGGACCGACGCTCTTCTCCCGCAAGAAGGGCGACACCGAGTACGGCATCAAGGCCATCCCGGCCGGCGGCTACATCCGCATGATCGGGATGTTCCCGCCCGGCGACGACGGGAAGCTCGCGTCCCGCTCCACCTCGCCCTGGCGCGGCATGATCGAGGACGCCCGCTCGGCCGCCTTCGAGGAGCTGCAGCCGGGGGACGAGAAGCGGCTGTTCTACACCCGTAAGCCCTGGAAGCGCGTCATCGTGATGTTCGCCGGGCCGTTCATGAACCTGATCCTCGCGGTCGTGATCTTCATGAGCGTCCTGATGGGCTTCGGCATCAACACCCAGACCACCCAGGTCGGCTCGGTCTCGGACTGCGTCATCGCCGCCTCCGCCAAGACCGACAAGTGCCCGTCCGACGCCAAGGACTCCCCGGCCAAGGCGGCGGGACTGCGCGCCGGGGACAAGATCGTCGCGTTCGACGGGCGGCCGATGGCCGACTGGAACGCGCTCCAGCAGGCCATTCGCGACACCACGGGTCCCGCGACGATCACCGTCGAGCGGGACGGTGCGCGGAAGGTGCTGCACGCCGACCTGATCAAGAACAAGGTCGCCAGGACCGACGGCCACGGCGGCTACGTCGCCGACCAGTACGTCACCGCCGGCTTCCTCGGCTTCACCCCCGCCAGCGGCATCGTCCGGCAGGACTTCGGCCAGTCCGTCGACCGCATGGGCAACATGGTCAAGCAGGGCGTCGACTCGCTGATCGCGCTGCCCGGCAAGGTCCCCGACCTGTGGAACGCCGCGTTCAACGGCGGCGAGCGCAAGCAGGACTCCCCGATGGGCGTGGTCGGCGCCGCCCGCGTCGGGGGCGAGGTCTTCGCCCTGGACATCCCGCCCTCCCAGCGGGTGGCGACCATGCTCTTCCTGGTCGCGGGGTTCAACCTCTCGCTCTTCCTGTTCAACATGCTGCCGCTGCTGCCGCTGGATGGCGGGCACATCGCGGGCGCCCTGTGGGAGTCGCTGCGCCGGGCCTTCGCCAAGGTCTTCCGGCGCCCCGACCCCGGCCCCTTCGACGTGGCGAAGCTCATGCCCGTCGCCTACGTCGTCGCCGGCATCTTCATCTGCTTCACGCTGCTGGTGCTGGTCGCGGACGTGGTCAACCCGGTACGGCTGACCGGCTAGCCGGCCGGTTCCGGACTGCCGGGCACTCGTGCGGAGGCGCACGGGTGTCCGGCAACCGTCCTTTCGGGCGGTGTAGACCGGCGCGATGTGCCTACGGCAACCCCTGTGACGTAACCTCGGCCACGGAGCCCGCCGATCTCGGGTCCTGAATCACACCTTGGGGTTGCTCGTCAGATGACTGCCATTGCGCTGGGAATGCCGGACGTTCCGACCAAGCTCGCCGACCGCCGCGTCAGCCGCAAGATCCACGTCGGGCCGGTGGCCGTGGGCGGGGACGCGCCCGTCTCCGTACAGTCGATGACGACGACGCGTACGGCGGACATCGGTGCGACGCTGCAGCAGATCGCGGAGCTGACGGCCTCGGGCTGCCAGATCGTGCGCGTGGCCTGCCCGACGCAGGACGACGCGGACGCGCTGCCGGTGATCGCGAAGAAGTCGGGGATCCCGGTGATCGCCGACATTCACTTTCAGCCGAAGTACGTGTTCGCGGCGATCGACGCGGGCTGTGCGGCGGTGCGGGTGAACCCCGGCAACATCAAGCAGTTCGACGACAAGGTCAAGGAGATCGCCAAGGCGGCCAACGACGCCGGCACTCCGATCCGCATCGGCGTGAACGCGGGCTCGCTGGACCGCCGCCTGCTGCAGAAGTACGGCAAGGCCACGCCCGAGGCGCTGGTGGAATCCGCGCTGTGGGAGGCGAGCCTCTTCGAGGAGCACGGCTTCCGCGACATCAAGATCTCCGTCAAGCACAACGACCCGGTCGTGATGGTCAACGCCTACCGGCAGCTGGCCGCGCAGTGCGACTACCCGCTGCACCTGGGTGTGACCGAGGCGGGCCCGGCCTTCCAGGGCACCATCAAGTCCGCCGTGGCCTTCGGCGCGCTGCTGTCGGAGGGCATCGGCGACACCATCCGCGTCTCGCTGTCGGCCCCGCCGGCGGAGGAGATCAAGGTGGGTATCTCCATCCTGGAGTCGCTGAACCTGCGCCAGCGCCGCCTGGAGATCGTCTCCTGCCCGTCCTGCGGGCGGGCGCAGGTGGATGTGTACAAGCTGGCCGAGGAGGTCACCGCCGGGCTGGACGGCATGGAGGTGCCGCTCCGCGTCGCGGTCATGGGCTGTGTGGTCAACGGCCCCGGTGAGGCCCGTGAGGCCGACCTGGGTGTCGCCTCCGGCAACGGCAAGGGGCAGATCTTCGTGAAGGGCGAGGTCATCAAGACCGTCCCGGAGTCGAAGATCGTGGAGACCCTCATCGAGGAAGCCATGAAGATCGCTGAGCAGATGGAGAAGGACGGGGTGGAGTCGGGCGAGCCTTCGGTGGCCGTCGCCGGCTGATATCCCGCGCGCAGCAGACCTCGACGCGCCCCTCGCCCCGCTCTCCGAGCCGGGCGGGGGGCGCATCGCGTGAACGCGAGGTATCGTGCCTGGACCTGCTCTCTTACGGCCCCGGCCCCGTCACGGTGAGGCAATCCGACACGTGCTGACGACCACCACCAAGGTCCTCGAGCCCGGGGAGCTCGACGACGCCCTCGCGGTCCTCGACCGCGACCCGGTCGCCAACGCCTTCGTCGCCGCCCGGGTACAGGTCGCCGGGCTCGACCCCTGGCGGCTCGGCGGCGAGATGTGGGGCTGGTACGAGAACGGCCGGCTGGAATCCCTCTGCTACGCGGGAGCCAACCTCGTCCCCGTCTGCGCCACTCCCGACGCCGTCCGCGCCTTCGCCGAGCGCGCCCGTCGCCAGGGCCGCCGCTGCTCCTCCATCGTCGGCCCCGCGGCCCCCACCGCCGAGCTGTGGTCGCTGCTGGAGCCCGCCTGGGGCCCCGCCCGCGAGGTCCGCGCGCACCAGCCGCTGATGGTCACCACACGGCCCGCAGCGGACGTCGCCCCCGACCCGTACGTCCGGCGCATCCGCAAGGACGAGATGGACCTGATCATGCCCGCGTGCGTGGCCATGTTCACCGAGGAGGTCGGCATCTCGCCGCTGGCCGGCGACGGCGGGCTGCTCTACCAGGCCCGGGTCGCCGAGCTGGTCGGCGCGGGCCGCTCGTTCGCCCGGGTGGAGAACGGCCGCGTCGTCTTCAAGGCCGAAATCGGCGCCGCCACGCTGCGCGCCTGCCAGATCCAGGGCGTCTGGGTCGCGCCCGAGTACCGCGGCAAGGGCCTCTCCGAGACCGGCATGGCGGCCGTACTGCGCTACGCCCTCGCCGACGTCGCGCCCATCGTGAGCCTGTACGTCAACGACTTCAACACCGCGGCGCGGGCCGCCTACCGCCGGGTCGGCTTCGAAGAGGTCGGCGCGTTCATGAGCGTGCTGTTCTGACCGGAGCCGCCGGTCAACGACGCCGTAACGTTCCGGCCGCCGGCCGGCTCCCGGCCGCACTGTCCGGACCGATCGTGTTCACCGCCCGCGCTGTGTACGCTCCCGACCATGGATGACGTCGTGGTCGGTCCGCTCGACCTCGCTGCCCGCGTGGACGAAGCGCTGGCCGTACAGGCACTCGCCTTCGGCCTGACCGACGACGAGATCGGCGTACGGCGCCACATCGTGCTGCGCCACCTCACCACCCCCGGGGCCCGCGCCCTGGGCGCCACCACGCCCGAGGGGCGGCTGGCCGGCTTCGTGTACGGCCTGCCCAACGACCGCTCCCACTGGTGGTCCAGCGTTGTCGAGCCGTATCTGCGTAGCACCGGCCAGGACTTCTGGCTCGACGACTCCTTCGTCATCACCGAGCTGCACGTCCACCCCGCGTACCAGAAGCGCGGCATCGGGCGGGCGCTGATCACCCGCATCACCGACGAGGCGCCGTACCCGCGCAGCATCCTCTCGGCCATCGACACCGAGAGTCCGGCCCGCGCGCTGTACCGCTCGCTCGGCTACCAGGACCTCGCCCGCCGCGTGATCTTCCCGAGCGCGCCCGCGCCGTATGCGGTGATGGGCGCGCCGCTGCCACTGGCCCGCTGACGAGGCGCGCTCACGGGGGCGCGCTTACGAGACGCGCTTACGGGGCGCGCCTACGGGGCGCGCCTGCGGGGCAATTCGAACGCCCCGGGCCCCCTGGCAGGGGGTTACCCGACTACGGTGCGTCACAAGCGCGCGATACGCATTTCCGTGCGCGATGCCCCGCCCGATAACCTCGCTCCAGAACCCTTTCTTACGCAGGAGAATCACCATGGCCCAGGTCCAGCGCATGTCCCGATTGATGATCAAGACGCTGCGCGACGACCCGGCCGACGCCGAGACCGCCAGCCACAAGCTGCTCGTCCGCGCCGGGTACGTCCGCCGCACCTCCGCCGGCATCTGGACCTGGCTGCCGCTGGGCAAGAAGGTGCTGGAGAACGTCTCGCGCGTGGTGCGCGAGGAGATGGACGCCATCGGCGCCCAGGAGGTCCTGCTCCCCGCGCTGCTCCCCAAGGAGCCGTACGAGGCGAGCAACCGCTGGGAGGAGTACGGCGACCTGCTCTTCCGTCTGCAGGACCGCAAGGGCGCCGACTACCTCCTCGGCCCCACCCACGAGGAGATCTTCACCCTCACGGTCAAGGACCAGTGCACGTCCTACAAGGACCTGCCGGTCATGCTGTACCAGATCCAGACGAAGTACCGGGACGAGGCGCGGCCCCGCTCGGGCGTGCTGCGCGGCCGCGAGTTCCAGATGAAGGACTCGTACAGCTTCGACACCACCGACGAGGGCCTGGCCGAGTCGTACGCGCTGCACCGCGCGGCGTACCAGAAGATCTTCCAGCGCCTCGGCCTGGACTACCGCATCGTCTCGGCCGTCTCCGGCGCGATGGGCGGCTCCGCGTCCGAGGAGTTCCTCGCCCCCGCGGCGGCCGGTGAGGACACCTTCGTCGACTGCCCGCAGTGCGACTACGCGGCGAACACCGAGGCCGTGACCGTGAAGGTCGCGCCGGTGGACGCGTCCGGCGTCGGCGAGATCGAGGAGCTGGACACTCCCGACACCCCGACCATCGAGACGCTGGCCGAGTACCTGGGCGTACCAGCCTCCGCGACGCTCAAGAACCTGCTCGTGAAGGTCGACGGCGAGATCGTGGCCGTCGGCGTCCCGGGTGACCGCGAGGTCGACATGGGCAAGCTGGGCGAGGCCCTCGCCCCGGCCGTCGTCGAGGTCGTCACCGCCGAGGACTTCGTCGGCCGCGAGGACCTGGTCCGCGGCTACATCGGCCCGCAGGGCCTGGCCGGCAAGGTGTTCAAGTACATCGCCGACCCGCGCGTCGCGCCCGGCACCTCCTGGGTCACCGGTGCCAACAAGGAGGGCAAGCACGCCCGCAACGTCGTCGTGGGCCGCGACTTCGAGGTCGACGACTACCTCGACGTGGTCGTCGTCGAGCCGGGCGACCCCTGCCCCAAGTGCGGCGCCGGGCTGGTCATCGACCGGGCCATCGAGATCGGCCACATCTTCCAGCTGGGCCGCAAGTACGCCGACGCGTTCGAGCTGGACGTGCTCGGCCAGAACGGCAAGCCGGTCCGGGTCACGATGGGCTCGTACGGCATCGGCGTCTCCCGCGCGGTGGCGGCGCTCGCCGAGCAGACCCACGACGAGTCCGGCCTGTGCTGGCCCCGTGAGGTCGCCCCGGCGGACGTGCACGTCGTCGCGGCGGGCAAGGCCAAGCAGACGGAGCTGGCGCTGGAGGTCGGCGAGAAGCTGGGCGCGGCGGGGCTGCGCGTGCTGGTCGACGACCGGGCCGGGGTCTCCCCGGGCGTGAAGTTCACCGACGCGGAGCTGCTCGGCGTCCCGACGATCGTCGTCGCCGGCCGCCGCGCGGCCGAGGGCGTCGTCGAGGTCAAGGACCGGCGGACGGGCGAGCGCGAGGAAGTGACGGTCGAGGAGGCCGTGGCGCGCCTGAGCGCGTAGCGCGACTTTCCGAGGGGGCGGGTCCGTGCCGTGAGGTGCGGGTTCGCCCCCTCGCCCCGCGTATCACGGCCTGGCGGCCGCTCGTCCTCAATCGCCGGACGGGCTTGTTCTGGCTCTACAGCCAGGTCGCGAACTCCAGCAGCAGTTCTCCCCGGGCCCGGTCCCCGGCTGTCAGGGCCTGGAGGCCCGACTCCACCGCACCGACCAGCGTCCAGCCGCGCAGCCGGTCGCGGTCGACGTCGACGGAGTCGGCCAGCTTGGCGACCCGGCGCCGCGCCGCCGCCGCGGCACCCGTGCCGGCCGCCAGGTCTTCCATGCGGTCCAGGACCAGCCCGACGAGGTCGTACGCGCGTTCGCCGATGACCGGCCGCGGTCCGACCGCGAGCCACGGCGTGCGGTGGCCGGCCAGTACCTTGCCCTGGCGGAACGCGCCGTGCAGGAGCACTTCTTCGGGTGCGTCGGCCGGCAGCGCGCGGCGCAGTTCTGTGGCCTCGTCGATCAGCGGGGCGGCCGAGGGGGCCGCCGTGGCCCCGGCCCGCAGCGCCGCCACGTCGGCCTCCGTGCGGGCGGCCAGCGTCTCGAAGGGGTGCTGCTCCGGGGGAGAGACCCAGAGCCGGCGGACCGTGCCCGCCGCCTCCAGCAGCGCCTTCGCCTCGGGGAGCGAGCGCAGCGACACCGCGCCGCGCAGGCGCTCCAGGAGGAGCGCGCCGCTGTCCGGGTCGGCGCGCAGCAGCCGTACCGCGCCCCAGCCGTCCCAGCGCGTCAGCGCCGCCGCCTCGGCCTCCGCGCCCGGCTGCCCGGGGAGCGGGAACTTCAGCGCGGCCGGCGTGCCGTCCGCCTGTGTGACCAGGACGAGGAGGCTGGCGCGGCCGCCGGGCTCGTGCACCCGTTCCAGGGTGAGTTCCCAGGCCGCCAGCCGCTCCGCCACACGGTCCGGCAGTGTGTCCAGCCAGGCGCGCGCGGGGCTCGCGGGGTCGTCGCCGATCGCGCGCACCAATCGTCTCGGCGGTTCGATGGGTGCCGTTGCCATGCTGGAGCTGTCCCTTTCGTCGGCGGTGCCGGGGTGGCCGGCGGGGCCTGCGGCTCTCCGGGCCGGTGGCCGCCGTGCGCTCAGAGCGCGTCGGCGGATCCGGTCGCGGTGGGCGACGGGCCGCCGGCCGTGGTCCGTTCGGCGAGCCCAGGGAAGGCTACGCCGCTGCCGCGCCAGCGCACCGCACGCACCGCTGCCTCCCGGAGCGATCCGGCCGCCGTGCGCCGCCGGGCACCCGTAGAGGCGCGTACGAGGTCGGCGTACGCTCCGGCCACCCGGTCCTCCAGTTCGGCCGCGAGCCGCACGGCAGCGGCCGCGTCGGGCACGGGAAAGGGCAGTGCGTATGCCGCCGCCGCGGCCTTCGGCCTGCCGCCGAGCGCACGCACCCGGCGGCTCAGCTCGTCCCGGCGCGCACGGTGGGCGTCGTACCCGTCCTGCGCTTCCTTGCGCCGTCCGTCGTCGACGCGCGCGCCCACCACGCCGTAGCCGTAGAGCGCGGCGTGCTCGGCGGCCAGCGCGTTCTGCAGGGCCTTCAGCTCGGCCGCCCGCTCGGTGTTCTCCTGCTTTTCCGCCGGCATCAGGCGTTCCTCCCGTCCTTCTCGTCCGTCCCGCCGTCCTTGCCGTGCGAGTCGAGTACGTAGGCGTGCGCGGCGCCGGACGCGGCGACCGAGGCGAGCAGCCGGGCGACCTCCGGCGGGGCGCCGACCAGGGCCGCGGTGCGCCGGTCGGCCACCTCCCGTTCGGCGTCGGCCAGCGCGGCGAGTGCCTGCCGCGCGCTGCCCGGCACCTTCGGGGCGCGCGGCTGCTTCCCGGGCGCACGGGACGGCGACGCGGTCGCGGAGGGTGTGCCGGACGGGGTGCCGGTGGCCTCCGGCGCGTCGAACGCCGCAATGTGCGCGGCGACTTGGTCCCGCAGCGGGCGCACCCGCTTCTCCAGCGTCGGGTGGGCGGTCAGTGTCGCGTCGTACCGTGCCAGCAGCGTGCCGCTGTCCCGTGAGCCCTTTTCGAGCAGGGACCGTCCGGCCGCGCTGTCCATGTCGTCGGACGCGGGGGACTGCTCGGAGCAGGCCGTGAGCAGCGCCGCGCTGCCGAGCGCGGCGCCTGCCAGCAGGGTCCTTCTCCTCAGGTGCGTACTCGGGTGCGTACTCGGCTGCGGCACGGTCCTCTTCCCGGGGTCTGCGGGCGGTGATCTGGTGATCACCGCAGGCGAGCGTAACCGTGGCTGCCGACGGAATCGTCAGTACCCCGCCGGAACAGATAGGCTTTGGCCAGACACGCGACCATCCCACAACAGCACACGCGGCCGAGGAGTCACCCGGATGAGCACCACCCAGAGCGAGAGGCTGCGCGGACTGCTTGAACCGCTGGTCGCCGCGCGAGACCTGGATCTGGAAGAGATCGAGGTGACCCCCGCAGGCAAGCGGCGTGTGCTGAGGATCGTGGTCGACTCCGACGACGGCGTCCAGCTGGACGAGTGCGCCGCACTCAGCCGCGAGATCTCGCAGGCCCTGGACGACGCGGATGCCATGGGTGACGTCGCGTACACCCTGGAAGTCACCTCTCCCGGCGCCGACCGCCCGCTCACCGAGCCGCGGCACTACCGCCGCGCCACCGGCCGCCTGATCAAGGCCCAGCTGACCGACGAGGCGGGGGCCGGGGAACTGGTCGCGCGGATCATCGCCGTGGACGACGAGGGCCTGGATCTCGAAGTGCCGGGCGTGAAGGGGCGCAAGCCCACCGCCCGCCGGGTCGCCTTCAGCGAAATCGCCAAGGCGCGCGTGGAGATCGAGTTCAACCGCAAGACCGCTCCGGCTCCCGCCGCGGGCGACACCAACGACGAGAGCCAGGAGGAGGCGTAGCCGTGGACATCGACATGAGCGCCCTGCGGGGTTTGGTGCGGGAGAAGGAAATCTCCTTCGACCTGCTGGTGGAGGCCATCGAGTCGGCCCTCCTCATCGCGTACCACCGCACCGAGGGCAGCCGCCGGCACGCGCGCGTGCAGCTGGACCGCAACACGGGCCATGTGACCGTGTGGGCGAAGGAGGACCCGGCCGACCTCGAGGAGGGCCAGGAGGCCCGCGAGTTCGACGACACACCGTCGGGTTTCGGCCGGATCGCGGCGACCACCGCCAAGCAGGTCATCCTGCAGCGGCTGCGGGACGCCGAGGAGGATGTGACCTTCGGCGAGTACGCCGGGCGCGAGGGCGACGTCGTCACCGGCGTGGTCCAGCAGGGCAAGGACCCCAAGAACGTCCTGGTCGACATCGGCAAGCTGGAGGCCATCCTGCCGGTGCAGGAGCAGGTCCCCGGCGAGGACTACAAGCACGGCACGCGGCTGCGTTCGTACGTCGTCCGCGTCGTCAAGGGCGTCCGCGGCCCGTCGGTCACCCTTTCGCGCACCCACCCGAACCTGGTGAAGAAGCTCTTCGCGCTGGAGGTCCCGGAGATCGCGGACGGCTCGGTGGAGATCTCCGCCATCGCCCGCGAGGCCGGTCACCGTACGAAGATCGCGGTGCGTTCGACCCGCTCGGGGCTGAATGCCAAGGGTGCCTGCATCGGTCCGATGGGCGGCCGCGTCCGCAACGTCATGGCCGAGCTGAACGGCGAGAAGATCGACATCGTGGACTGGTCGGACGACCCGGCCGACCTGGTGGCGCACGCGCTGTCGCCGGCCCGAGTCTCCAAGGTCGAGATCGTGGACCTGGCCGCGCGTTCCGCGCGGGTCACCGTCCCCGATTACCAGCTGTCACTGGCCATCGGCAAGGAAGGGCAGAATGCCCGGCTCGCCGCCCGGCTCACCGGCTGGCGCATCGACATCCGTCCGGACACCGAGGCCCCGGACCCGCGGGACTGACGTTCGACGCCGGCGGCCGGGTGCCGCCGGCGTCACTTCCCGACTGCAGCCGGTTGTCGGCCACCGTCGATTGTCAGCCACGTAGGAATATGAGCAGCCGTTCGGTCCTTACCCCATAGGGGTGAGGCCGCTACGGGGAGGTAGACTTAAGCAGTGTCTGGCCGGACGCATGCCCGCGCATGCCCTGAGCGATCCTGTGTGGGATGCCGGGAGCGAGCGGCCAAGGGCGATTTGCTGCGCATCGTGATGATCGATGGTGAGTGCACCCCCGATCCTCGCGGTACGCTGCCCGGCCGGGGTGCTTACGTGCACCCCACACTGGTCTGTTTCGACCTGGCGGTCCGCCGCCGGGCGTTCCCCAGGGCCTTCAGAGGACCGGGACCGCTCGACACCACGGCCTTGCGCCAGTACGTCGAGCAGGCAACACCGTAAGACAGCACGTCGCACGGAAAACCGTGCGGTCAGGTACCTCGCGAGTCGGAAGTAGGTCGAGATTGCGATGAGCACTCGATGAGTACGCGATGAGTACGCCCATGAAGTAGCGACGGTCCGGTGGACAACCCGGACCTAGAAGGAGCGAAGTGGCTAAGGTCCGGGTATACGAACTCGCCAAGGAGTTCGGTGTTGAGAGCAAGGTCGTCATGGCCAAGCTCCAAGAACTTGGTGAATTCGTCCGTTCGGCGTCCTCGACGATCGAGGCGCCGGTTGTTCGAAAGCTGACCGACGCTTTCCAGGCAGGCAACGGCAACGGCCGTGCCGCCGGCAAGCCCTCGGCGCCGCGCAAGTCTGCGCCCGCCAAGCCGTCCGCGCCCTCCCCGGCGCAGGCGGCCCGTCCTGCTGCTCCGAAGCCGGGTGCCCCCAAGCCGGGCCCCGCGGCTCCGG